>CAIXAQ010000238.1 GCA_903917425.1 uncultured Bacteroidales bacterium | reverse complement strand
ATCTCCTTGTTGAATGCCCAGGGCGTGAGATATCTCTTGATTTCCTGGTTCAGCTTTTCTCTGTAAAAATTAAATTCGAAACCATTTTTAAATCTTACACCAAACCGAAACTCTATTTCCTGGTATTTCGGGTTTTTAACTTTCACATGCAACTGCATCCCTGAATGCTCAACAACAAAGTCGTTTATCTGGCTGATTGTGTTGCTGTCGAGCCTGGGTCGAAATGGGTTTACTGAGTTCATATTTGTCAGGTCAGGCACAACAACAATCACAACATTGCCCGGGCTGAGCCAGCAGTAACTGTTTTTTACAGAATTATAAGCTGAATGGGGTATGCATTTGACTTTGTGAACTGAAGGGAATGCCTCCAGAATCATGCGTTCGTAATCCCAAACGGTTATACAGCGGTTTTTGTGCCTTAGCCTTTCGGATACACGGGTATGGAAAAAATTATCGGATTCGACCGGCCTGCCTGCAAACGAAGAGTAAGGTTGAGTAATTGATTTTATTGCAGGAATGCTATCTTTTAATTTAATAATCTTGTTTTTTTCAAGCGGACGATCGAGATGTGCCGGATCATTATTGTTGTCGTGGAATTTTAATTGAATTGCATTCGACAGTATATCAAGTAATTGGCAACAGGATTTTGAATTCTTCGAAATAGTCGCCCTAAGCCAAATCATACCTGACGGCATAATGGTATTTTTTTCGGTTGCCTCGGCAGGAATCACAAATTTGATAATACCGCTGCATAAAAATCTGTTTGTAGTATCGGAAACCAACTGAGAACTACCAAGGGGTTTCCAGAAATTATTCGATAGTACCGACCAACTGATGCTTTCGGGAAGTATTTCAGGATCTTCGCTGCCTTCAGCTACCTGGAATAGGATGCTTGCACTGCTGCCAGCCGAAATGTTGCTCAACCCTATCAACAGTTCGCCTTCGTTTGAGTAATGGGGGAGGAGATATATACTTTTATCTCCATCAGCATCATATTGTTTATGAAGACTGGCGTGATCCACCCTCGACCCAAAGCAACCAATTTGATGAAATTGCACATCATCTAAACTGAAATTTTTATCGGAAATTGAAATCAAAGCAACATCCGATTGAGCTTTATATGAAATCGAAACCTGCTGAATAACAGGAGTATAGGGTTCGTTGAGCAAATCGATATTTTTTTCTGTTGTGCTTTTTGTAAAGTTTAGTATTTTTTGGGTGTTCAATTTTCGGTATTCTTCGTGAAGGAAGCTGGATTCAAGTTTTAGCGAAATAACTCCCGCATCCATGACCGGAAAAGCTTCGTTCCTATTTATCGCATGCGACGATTGATTCTTTTCTTCATGTAATTTTGCTTTTTTACTTAAAACCGAATTAGAGTGGTACATCAACCATCTTTTCCCACTGCCGTTTCTTTTTTTAGCTTTTACAGGCTTTCTAAATTCAATAACATGCAGTTTTCCAGCATTATCCGAATCGAACAATTGGGCTTTGCTGCCTGAAATTGACCAATCATCTGCATCTTCAAACGACACATTGACTTTAAAAAACGGGTTGTCAACCTTCGTGTCATAACCGTCATACCTGGTTTTGAAATTTTCGGGAGCATCTTTCCAGGAAATTTGAATAGAAAGCTCATCAAGCGATTTTGAGAGAGCCTCATCACAACCAATCTCTAACATGGAACCCTTTACAGGCTGGGGCCCGAAAGGCATGAACGCTTTCTTGGGATCAATATTTCCGAGATCGTTACTGATTGTCAGTGATTTGCAATTTGTTACATCTGCCTTTAAGCTGACAGAAATCACGGATATATCCTTAAAAGAGGAATAAGCACTATTGATATTCCCATTTTTGAACAAGAGTTGTACAATGGGTGATGTTGCCACAAAAGTAAATCCATGCTTAGCTATGTCATAATCAATTGTAGCCGGCAATGATGAATCAATAGTAAAACTCAGATTAATCTCATCGTCCGCGCCTGCTTCCATTTTGAGCGCAAAAGGTCCAATCCAACCCTTTTCGCCGGTTATAAAGGCTTCAAAAGCATTGTTGAAAACAGAATTATCCTGATCAGTCGGAAAGTTCACTTTAAGTACGATTGTAACCTTCCGGCTGCCTTCTTTCATCCTCAGAACCGGCGAAGATAGAGCGAACCCGACGGAAGCCAATGGCAAATCCTTGTTTCCAAATGCACTCCATTTTGGTTCCGGAACATCAAATTGTTTCCCTAAACCATCCTTCGATTTCGATACAGGTGAATTGTAAATGGAACCTGTTTCATCGAAGTCAACAAAAATTGATTTTATCGCTTCAATTTTGCTGTTGTTTACAACGGTCGTTTCAGTAGAGTAATATAGCAGTTCGTTTTTTGTGGCATCCTTGCCGGCAGTAAATGCAGTTGCAGGTTTAATTTCGAAAGGTGTCTCGTTCTTTTTTAGTTCCGCTATCACATGAACTTTATCCGGAACAGGGTCTTTTCTTGTAAAGCGGAGTACATCCCTGTAATAAAAATCCAGATGTGCACCGGTAAGCCCGTTGATAGCCTTCTGAGGTTCGGCATACAATTCGAGAAATGCCATGTAAAGGGCAAGATGTGGCGTAACAGTCCCATCATTCTGAGCGATTATCTTCCTTATTTCCTCAATCGAACCTGGAAAAAAGTCAGACCAGTTACCTGGTACTTCGGTATTACTTTCGCTGTAGTGATTTACAAATTCAGAGAATTTAGCTGCAAACAACATGAAATCTTCTTTGCCCCGTTCATCAACGTCAGCAAAATGCACATCAAGTTCGGCAGTTGTCCGCTGCGTCTGACTCTGACCAGTCCTTTGTAATAAATTTTCTATAATATCCTTTTCAGTCATCTCACGGGAGGTTAGAGAGAGGGTTGAAATCAACGGTGCTCCTTACTTCGCTGCTATCAGTAGTATAAAACGGATATACGAGGTTAAACCTCGAATTGGTGCCACGTATCGCATATTCAATCAAAATATTGATTTTCCCTTCATAAATCGCCGAAATATCAATATCGAGCAAAAGTAGGTTTATCCTGGGTTCATAAATAAGGATGGCAGTTGTGATCCGATCTTTCAGAAATGTGATCATGGTCGTGTTCAGAGCCTCGAAAAGCTGTTCGTGCATGTCGAGTCCGTATTTCGGATTCATAAACCTTTCGCCTTCGCATGTTCCAAGAAGTATCTGCAAACTGGCTTTTATATCTTCCGCATCTGATGTCATCAATACTTTCCCTGGACTGTTTTGCGGAAACTCAGGCGGAAAACTCCATCCTGTTCCGAGGAAAGAGTCGTATGAAACTTTATTTTCGCTGTTATCCATAAGCATGATTTTTTAACCAATTAGTACGGTCGGTTCTCCAATTGCAGCCATTGCCCCGCAAATACAGGTATCGGTAGTTCGCAGTGCAGGTTTTCCTCCGATTAAAACCGTTGCACTTCCAACAGGGAAAGAACTCGCAGTAGGTTGATGACTTACCGGAGGCAAAGCGCACACGTGCATGTCTCCGGCAACAGCGGCTGGCATACCTCCAATCATGACAGTAGGTGCGCCGGGTCCGATAATCGTACCGCCATGATTACTTAAATCTCCAACTCTCACTGCTGCAGGCATAATATTAACTTTACAGGTTTTTCCAGATGGATTTGTGGTTCGTTTTTTGATCTATTTTGATCAGTCTGATTAATTCAACATCAGTATACTTCCTTTAATAGTTGTATTTCCTGAACTTTTAACTTCAACGCTGCCGCTGCCTTCCATTTTAATGCTTGATGTGCTTTTAATTTCCACTGATGAATCGGCACTGATTTTAAGATTAGTTCCTGCTTTGAGTTCCAGTGCTTTTGCACTTTCGATTGTGATACCGTCTCCCGACATTTCAATTTTATTGCTATTCTGATCCTCGAGGCGAAGTAATTTTTCATCATCACTCAAAGTGATTTTGTTACCGGCAGGGGTTTCTATTCGTAAAACTTTAGTGTCGTCGTTAAAATAAAGTTTCATTTTCGACCTGCTCTGATACACTTTCTCATGATTATTGTCGGAACCTGTTAAAGGCGGTTCCTTGCTGCTACTGTGCAACATGCCCAGGATTATTGGGTAGCGTGGGTCATCGTCCATAAAACCTAACACAACTTCATCCCCGATCTCAGGGCGAAAGAAAAACCCACGCGAACTGCCGGCATCCAATGATGCCATTCTTGCCCAGATTCCATCTTCGTTATTATTTATAAGGGGCATTCTCACCCTTACCCGGTGTTCTCCATCAGGATCCTCATTACTCACCACAATACCGGGTTGCAACCCGTTAATTCCAGGTACTAACGCAGCAGCTTTTTGAGCTTCTACTATATGCTCGTCGGCAAACAAGGATGAGGTATTACCAAATTGCAGGTGAGTTTTCCATCCCTGGACAAGATCGAAATCATGCCTGACACCGGTGATAAAAACATCGCCATTGTAACGCTCCCCGACTCCGCATATAGTAACCATATCGCCGGGATTTACGGATCCGATGCCTTCGCATTTAATTCGCCCGTTTACTTTGCTAAGTTGTGATTTGATCCAAAAGGCATCTGCCCAGGACTGGGCTTCGCTTTCAGAGATGGATGTGTGCTGCAATCTTAAATATTCAAGATTTACTGTTGACGAAAGTTCACTGCTTGAAAGGTTCCCTGGTCCCGAAATCAGCGGGTCGTTTGCATCCTTTTCCAGAAGCGATTGCTGCGCTGAATCCCAGGCAACACCTTTAACACCAGCATACTGGTTGCGGGCATCAATCTCAGTATCCATCTCGAGAATGGTGGAACCAAAATGAAGTGAACATACGGGCTTACCTGAAAAATCCGGTGCTTTCATCTCAATCTCATCGCTGTTGGTATAAACCAGCTTGCCATTGGCCTCAGCACGCATCATAATAAAATCCCAATCGGTGGCGTAATACTGTACCAATTGTTTATGCTGTGCATCTGTTTGCTCAATATTGCCACTTATTTCAGCATTGCTTAAAATAAAATCAATAATTTCACTGTCAGACTGGTCGTAGAAATAAGCATTTTTCCTCCCAACGGAAAGCACAACAGCTTTATGCCTGCATTCGACAACTAATTGAGGCGAAGCAGTTTCCCTTATTTTTAAACTTTGCGAAACTACTATACCTTTAAAAATTGAGGTCAATTCATTATCTGTTCCAGCCAATATTTCGATTTCGCTCCCGGGAATAAACAGTGCAGAATTGCTTAAAGGGAAATCAGAAACCGATGCTGATCCATCCAGGTACATTAGCCTGGCTGATGAAATTCTGTTCACATTTTTCGATAAAGTAACGCCCAATAATTGTTCGCTGCGTTCAACTTCGCGATCGTTCACTTTTACAGTAAACTCGCGATGTTGTTGTTGAATGGGCAAACTCCTTTGTTCGGGCATGATTTATTTCTCTAAAGGTGGGAAAAGAATTCTTGTTCCAGGAACCAGGTTTCTGAAATTATCGATCTTGTTGGCCCTTGCAACGTCAACGTAATAGCCGGGGTCACCATAAACCTGGAAACAAAGTTCAGGCAGGGTGTCACCTGCTTT
>CAIXAQ010000237.1 GCA_903917425.1 uncultured Bacteroidales bacterium | reverse complement strand
CAAGTCCTCGCTGCTTCAGGAATTAAAGCTTACCAAAAAGAAAGATTTCAGGGATAATCTTTAACGGAATTTCGATCGGCAGAACAATTAACTGGCATTATACCAAATAGTTAAAGCGGAAAATATATTTTAAACTCATCCTTAAAAAACACTACCATGAAAACCATCATTTTTACCGACAAAGCGCCAAAAGCCATTGGGCCTTACAGCCAGGCAGTTGAAATTAATGGAATGTTATTTATTTCAGGTCAGATTCCTATCGATCCTTCAACATCTAAAATTATTGAGGGTGGAATTAAAGAACAGACTGAACAGGTGATGAAAAATATTGGAGCGATACTTGCCGAGGCCGGGTTGACCTTTTCCGATGTAGTGAAATCGACCTGCCTGCTGAGCGATATGGATAATTTCGCCGCTATGAATGAAGTTTATGGTAAGTATTATCCCGAAAACTCCCCGGCGCGCGCAGCTTATGCTGTTGTGAAACTGCCACTTGGTGCCTTGGTTGAGATTGAGACGATTGCGGGGCGGTAAATTGGTTAATGGAAAATGGTTAATGGTTAAAAGGAAATCGTTATTCGTTAATAGTTAATCGGCACAACTCATAACTCATAATTCACAACTCATATTTATCCGTATGAAAATCAAACTTTTAGCAGCAACCCTTATACTCACATTGCTCACAAACCTAAGCCGCGCCGGCGAAGGCATGTGGCTTCCATTGCTGCTGTCGCAGCTCAACGAAAAAGAAATGCGCGATATGGGAATGCGCATTACTGCCGAAGACATTTATTCGGTGAACCATTCGAGCCTGAAGGATGCCATAGTGCTTTTCGGTGGCGGATGCACAGGTGAATTGGTTTCGGACCAGGGATTACTGCTTACCAACCATCATTGCGGGTATGGCAACATACAGAAGCACAGTACTCTTGAGCATGATTATCTTACCAATGGTTACTGGGCTCAGCGCATGGAAGAAGAACTACCCAATCCTGGATTGAGTGTGACTTTCCTTGTCAGGATGGAAGATGTTACCAGCCAGGTGCTCATGAATGTAAATGATAAAATGAATCAGAAAGTACGTGATTCAATTATTCAGGCTAGCATGAAAGTGCTGGTAAGCACTGCAATTAAAGGAACACATTATTCGGCACAGGTGAAACCTTTTTATGCCGGAAACCAATTCTATCTCTTTGTTGCCGAAACATTTACTGATGTACGCCTGGTTGGGGCACCCCCATCCAACATAGGGAAATTCGGCGGAGATACCGATAACTGGATGTGGCCAAGGCATACCGGCGATTTTTCGATGTTTCGGATCTACGCCGGTAAAAACAACGAACCCGCCGACTATTCGAAAGACAATGTGCCATACCACCCGGCTAAACACCTTAGTATTTCGCTTAAAGGCATTAAGGAAGGAGACTTTACTTTTGTTTATGGCTTTCCGGGCACCACTCAGGAATACCTTCCTTCCTATGCCGTGGATATGACTGCACTGCAGCGTAACCCCATTGCCATCGGGCTTCGGCAACAGCGGCTCGATATCATCGACAGAGCCATGGAAAGCGATAAACTTACCCGTATTCAATATTCAGCAAAAGCTGCCGGCATAGCCAATACCTGGAAGAAAATGATAGGCGAAACACGCGGCATAAAACGACTGGATGGAATAGAAAAAAAACAGGAATTTGAAACGAATTTCCAGCAATGGGCTCAATCGAAACCCGGGACTTCGGCAAAATACGGGCAATTGTTACCCGCCTTCAGCATGGCTTACCAGAATTTTATTCCTGTAAACAATGCGTACACCTATCTCACCGAAGGATTGTTGGGTGTCGAAATTATTCGTTTTGCAAATGGATATAGCAACCTTGTGAAACAATGCAGTGATAAATCGAAAAGCGATGCCGACATCCAAAAATTGACGAAACAGTTACAACAATCTGCTGCAGCGTTTTATAAAAATTATAACAAAAAGGTTGATATACAGCTTTTTGAATCCTTATTAACCACTTACACCCTTTCGTGTGAAACTGGAAGGCAGGTGCCCGTTGTTAAAGAAACTTCAGCTAAATTCAAAGGGAATATACCTGCCTGGGCTGCCGATTTGTATAAAAAAACCATGATTGCCGATTCAGCAAGAATGAATGCTTTCCTTGCCGGATTCGACCGTGGCGATATCCGTAAAATTGAAAAAGACCCTGCATACATTTTGGCAACGGGCATATACGACTATATGCAAAACTACTTTGCTCCCGTATTAAGTGCTTTTAATGCTGGCAACGACAGCTTACAGCGACAATATATGGCTGCGCAGATGGAGATGCAACCTGAAAAGCATTTTTATCCCGATGCAAATTCAACATTGCGTGTCGCCTATGGGAATGTAAAAAGTTATTTCCCGGCCGATGCCGTTAAATACACCTGGTTTACTACTCTTGACGGGATTATGCAGAAAGAAAACCCTGATATTTACGATTATGTAGTCGAGCCCAAACTCAAGGAACTATACAACCTCAGGGATTATGGCAGGTATGCCGATGCTGATAAAAGTATACATGTTGCTTTTATTGCCAGCAATCACACTACCGGTGGTAACAGTGGCAGTCCTGTTTTGAATGCTGATGGTCAACTGATTGGCATTAATTTCGACCGCTGCTGGGAAGGTACTATGAGCGACCTGATGTACGATCCAGACCAATGCCGAAATATCTCGCTTGATATCCGTTACTGCCTGTTTATTATCGATAAGATGGCCGGAGCCGGAAGGTTGGTGGATGAAATGACAATAGCGGAATAGGATCTTTGAAGGATGTTGCTATGTTGAATTTTAATTAACACCGATGGCATTGGGCTATCAAGTAGATTTGAATTGCAGGAAGCAAAAACTCAATCTGATTTATTACTGATAATGTTGATGATTTAAAAATCAGTACCGAACTTATAAAACACAAAAGCCGCTCCTTAACAGGGCGGCTTTTGTTTAAATAAACAATTTTAGTAGCGTTTGCGAACCTTGTAATGGGTATGCAGCAATTCGTGCGATTTGTGCCCGAGCGGGTGCGTAAGATACTCTTTATATACTTCGGCCACTTCCGGGTTTTCGTGCGACTTGCGGATGGTTTTCCCCATATCTTCGGCATAGATGGCTTCAGCCCTCCGTTTGCGGATTTCGGCTGAAGTAGGAATTGGTTGACCACCGCCACCTATACATCCTCCCGGGCAACCCATGACCTCAACAAAATGATAGTTTGTTTTGCCCGAACTTATGGCTTCCATAAGTTGCTTGGCATTTGAAAGCCCGTGAGCCACAGCTACATTAAGCTCGACTCCTTCGAGGAAACTCCATTCAGGTTTGGTGTTTTTAATTTTAATGCTGGCTTCTTTCACGCCATCCATGCCACGTACCGGTTTGATATTGAGGTTAGTAAAAGGAACTTCATTTCCGGTAATAATCTCATAAGCGGTACGAAGTGCGGCCTCCATAACACCTCCTGTTGTTCCGAAAATCACGGCAGCCCCGGTCGACTCGCCCAGAATGCTGTCATATGATTCGTCTTCCAACTTGTCGAACTCAATACCAGCTTGCTTGATCATCATTGCCAGTTCACGGGTAGTAAGAACAAAATCCACATCTTTGAATCCGGAATCGCGCATTTCGGAGCGGTTGCATTCAAATTTCTTGGCTGTGCACGGCATAATGGAAACCACAACCATGTTTTCGGCTTTGATATTTATTTTGTCAGCATAATATGTTTTGGCTAAGGCTCCGAACATTTGCTGCGGCGATTTACACGATGATAAGTTGT
>CAIXAQ010000236.1 GCA_903917425.1 uncultured Bacteroidales bacterium | reverse complement strand
TTGAATATTTCAATAACTTCCGGTAAAAATCCTGAATTAATAAGATATTCCTTTCGATCCCGTAAATCAAATTCCGTCAAATCATTAATACCCAGTATTTTCATGAAATCCACTACTACGTCTTCGCCTATCATTTCCCTTTCAAAACATCGTAGTGTAAAATTTTCGGGTCGAAAATATTTAAGCCATTCCTGCATTTTCTGATGCCAGTCCATCTTTTCCAAGTTGGAGAATTCCTGGATGGAATTGTATCGGAGATCCCTGCACCCTCTCTCTTTCCATGCTGATTCAACCCACTTATCCTGCCGTTTCAGATATAGAATGAATTGATATTCAACCTTGATTCTCTGAAGAACCTTCCAAATCAATTCCGGCCAGATTTTATTGGAAAAAAGGCTTTCGTTACTAAAAATGAGATTTTCAATACCACTCTGCCTGCAATAGTGCATACATCTTTCAAATTCAAGGCAAATTTCCTCGGTACTGCTGTATCTTCTTATCTTCTGAAAGAAGCTGTGATGGTGAAAAGGGACTTTTGAGATAAAATCTGTTCCATTATAATTGGGGTAAAGCATATTATACTTTAATGCAATTAGTTGCTGGTTTGCAGCCAGGAATTGCTGAATTGCTGTTGAGCCTGTCTTATGTTGACCAATATGAAAATAGATTTTCATCGGTTGTTAATTATTGTTTATGGGACAGATGGAACTCCAGGGCAAAATATGATCATTCACCTGTGAGTTTAAAGTGGCTGATTTTGTCATGTTCGTTTCATTCTTACTTATCTTTTCTCCTGATATCCTATTGTAGAGGTAGTAGTTGCATTAATTGGGAAAATGTCCCCAAATATCCGGAAATTCAACTTATACAAAATAACCTCATCCGGATTGCCTATTTAAATGAGAAAGATGTATTCAATTGAATTGCCATCAATTGGAATTCGACGTACAGCCTTTTAGCAGGTTTAGAGCCTTATTTTTACTAGGCAATTTCAATTTTATGTATGATATAATCACCTGGGTGGCAGCCAGGATCTATGCGAATATTCCCGGAAATACCTTCGTTGGGGAATATAAAGGTGGCCAGACTTCTTTTAGCAGGTAATTGCTTACGCTGAGAATCAGATTTGTTGAAATTTGAAATATTAACAGCCTTATGGAATACTTCCAGTATAGTAGCAACGGGCAGTGTAATATCAATCCGGATTATTTTGATGTTTTCAAACTTCAAATCATTGGAAAGAAACAAATAGGGGTCATTGCCTGAGGAGGTAAATGACAGTCCCTTTTCCGTGACGACAAGGTCTGAAATCTGGTTGCAAATCAAATTTCCCGATATGATTTTGGCTAGATCCAGCACTTTGAAATGACCGGAATCCATTGAATCATTACTTTGCAAAGGATGTTCAATTCTCAGGTTTTGCTTTCCTGGTATATAAGTTAATGCCATTGAATCATTTCTTCCCAGGATAGATTGATCGCCAGTTCCAATATTTTTCGTTCCGGAATTAATGCTGCACCTTGCCGCAGGCAGGAAGTGATTTTCCGACCCTCCCGGGCTTTGAACAGCAGAGATATGATGAACCGGATTACTGTCAAAAGGCTGGTCTTGTATAGGATCTTCTGGATTAAATTCAATAGCTGAAGGCTTACATTTTTTCGGCTTTTCATTCCATATAGGAATTGTATTTGCAAATTCACCTGGAAAAGAGGCTTGCTCAGGGCTATTATTCGTTTGGCCAGGATGATTAGGTGAATTGTAAAGGAGGGAGAACCCGGGTTTCATACTGTCGCCCGGTGACTTTTCATTCAAGATTTCAGTGATCCTGGTATCATCCATGTTGGCCATTATATTTCCATATAATTTATATTCAAGCAGGCACCAGGAAGGGCATGAAGCGTATAAAACATCCAGATCCTCCGGTGAAAACCAATTATGAAAATCACCATCCCATCCGGAAGTATTGATTTTAATCTGAAAATAACCCGAGTAATTAACTTGTTCAAGATTCAGATATTTGGCAAAAACACGTGAAAAGTCGTACTGAAGGTGTTCGACTCGCAGCCAATGGGTCACAGTTGGCTCAGAATATTTTTTCAAGACTCTCTCAGCACTGTTGATATTGCCATTTTGTTCATAGAAGGCCCCCTTAATATACATATCTTTTGTGACGATTTGGCCTGACCGGTTCTGTTCATATTTTATCCGGCTAATGATCCAATCCGGCAATCTCCTGAAATTGCATATGATTATACGGTCGGAAATAGTGTTGCCAATATAATTTTCCCTTTGCTTAATATTATGATGCCAGATCACATTTTCAGGGTCGATCGGATCAAATTGAAGACGGTTATCCTCATTTGGTATAACTTTTCTGAGTAAATTCTCAGTGAAAGTACCTGCACATTTAGGAAAATGTAACCAGATAAAATCAGGGCCAATTATCATCG
>CAIXAQ010000235.1 GCA_903917425.1 uncultured Bacteroidales bacterium | reverse complement strand
GACAGAAAGAATGCAGAATGCACCTTCCCTTTCTGATTTCGAGCAGATCCTATTGGAGCACGAAAATCTGATCAGCAGCTTGTTAGGCGTGCCTTCCATCAAGCAAACCCTGTTTTATGATCTTCCGGGACAGGTTAAATCATTGGGCGCCTGGGGAGGCGATTTTTGTATGTTAACATGGAATGATGATCTGCTCCTGCTTCCGGCTTATTTGAAAAGTAAAGGCATACATACATGGTTTAATTTCCACGATATTGTACTTTAGCACCCAAATTCAGTTTTTCGATGAGTATTTCTGATTTTTCAGCTTCCAGGTTAACAATTCCTTTATCTGAACCGGTTTCAGTAGCCTGGCAATCGCCAAGCAATATTGCTTTAGTTAAATATTGGGGTAAAACAGGACGGCAACTCCCGTTAAATCCTTCGCTCAGCATGACTTTATCCGAGGCATACACCGAAACAAAGCTGACCGCTTTACCTCGCGAATCCGAAGGAATGGTTGAACTTGATCTTTGGTTCGAAGGGTCACAAAACCCCTTATTTGGCGACCGGATGCAGCGGTTTTTACAATCAGTCACGGATATTTTTCCCTGGCTCACACAGGTAAGCCTGAAACTCGAAACCCGGAATACGTTCCCGCATTCGGCAGGAATAGCATCCTCGGCTTCGGCATTCAGTTCGTTGTCACTCTGTTTGTGCTCACTCGAAGCAGAACTTTTTGGGATTATTTTAACAGAAGAAGAGTTCCGGCTAAAAGCTTCATACGTTGCCCGGTTGGGATCGGGAAGTGCCTGCAGGTCGCTGTTTCCGGGATTTACGATATGGGGAAGATCGAAAGCGTTATCAGGTGCTTCCGATTTATTTGCCGTTCCATTTGCTGAAGTTCACCCGGTTTTCAGAAACCTGCACGACACAATTATCATTGTAAACAGGGAACAAAAACCTGTTTCGAGTTCCGAAGGTCATAATCGCATGATCTCTCACCCTTTTGCAGAAGCCCGCATAAAACAGGCAAAAAAAAATACCATTGATCTGCTCGATGCCCTTAAAACCGGTAATAAAAAAACTTTTATACGGATTGTTGAAAATGAAGCCTTTACTTTGCATTCGCTTATGATGACGTCCGATCAGGGTTTTATGCTAATGCAACCCGAAACGGTGCGTATTATCAGCCTGATACAGGAATTAAGGCGAAAAACCGGTTTGGATATTTGCTTCACGCTTGATGCCGGGCCCAATATTCATTTGCTCTATTTTGAGGATCAGATTGAACAAGTAAATAAATTGATTGTTGAACATATATTGAAAAACGATAAACAAAATGTGCGGATTGATGATTATTGTGGTGAAGGTCCGGTTAAAATCGGGTGACATATAAGAAATCGAGACGCAACATGTTCTTGTAAAAAAGATATAATGAGTAAAAAAGCAGATATTTATTACGGCAAAGTTTTGTTATTCGGCGAATATAGCATCCTGTTTAACTCCAAAGGCCTCACTATCCCTTACAGCCACTTCACAGGGCAACTGAGTTTTATCAACGATGATAAATACACTGATTACGAATTCGCTATTCAGTCGAACAAGCAGTTGAAGGAGTTTCT
Organism: uncultured Bacteroidales bacterium; assembly: GCA_903917425.1. Taxonomy (GTDB): domain Bacteria; phylum Bacteroidota; class Bacteroidia; order Bacteroidales; family UBA4417; genus UBA4417. The sequence goes on along the minus strand of CAIXAQ010000235.1, from coordinate 806 downwards.
CGACTTTATGCTCGAACTTGAAGCCAAAGCTGAAATGCCATGTACAATTGATTTCAAGAAACTTTCATTTGATATTGAAAACGGCTTGTATTTTGAATCCAACATTCCGCAAGGATATGGCATTGGCAGTTCAGGGGCGTTGGTTGCTTCTATTTACGATAGGTATTGTGTTGGGAAGATAGAATCAAAAGAATCAATTACAGGCTTGGAAATCAGTAAATTAAAAGATATTTTTTCGAAACTCGAATCCCTGTTTCATGGCAAAAGCAGCGGCATTGATCCATTGAATTGCTACCTGCAACACCCACTTCTGATACATTCGCGCGAGGATATTTCTATAACAGGTGTACCCCGGAGTAAGTTCGAAAGTGAAGGGGTGATTTTCCTGGTTGATACGGGAAAAATCGGGAAAACCGGTCCTTTGGTGAACCATTTTCTTGAGCAGATGAGCTTTAAAGAATATGAAAATATTTTCAAAACCGATTATATACCCTGGGTAAATCAGTGTATTTCCGATTTGCTGAGTGGGAATATGCGCTCTTTTTTCGAATCACTTATCAAAGTTTCCACATTTCAATTGAAACATTTTACACGCATGATTCCTGAGAACTTCATGTCGCCCTGGCAATGGGGTCTCGATTCAGGCAAATTCCAGCTTAAACTCTGCGGCTCCGGTGGCGGTGGCTTTTTATTAGGCTTTACTACCGATTACCAGGCTACAAAAAAATATTTTTCGGATCTAAAGCGCGAAATTATCCCGGTTTATAAGTCGGCTTAATTAATCTGTTCAATTATTAAATTTGTTT
>CAIXAQ010000234.1 GCA_903917425.1 uncultured Bacteroidales bacterium | reverse complement strand
ATCGGATAGCAGGATTAATTAACGCTAGGTTAAGTTAAGCTTTTTGAGGCGGTTGCCAGATGGAAGAAAGATATTGATCTGAAATGGGTCGATCGTTAAGGAATGACCAACAATCAGTTAGCAATTCACAATTTGCTCCTGTAACAATAGTTCTTTGAAAAAAATGATCGGCTAACGAATTATGATGATGATGTGAAACATCAGAACAGTCTGATTGTAAGGGGATTTCGATGGTATCTACCGGGGTAAATGAAGGAAAAACATCATCAAAACTGAGTATCACTATGATAATCACAGTTAAAACTTTGATGATATATTTTAATTTTTCCATTGAAGGTGCAAAGGTAACAATAAAAGTTTCGAAAGATCTGACTTCGAAATCGCAAAATGGAGAATCAGGACTTATATGAAATCAAAATATATGCTATCTGTCTTGTTTTCAGTATGTTTGCTATTATATCACTTAATCAGGTTTAGTTTTAACTAAAAACTTAATCCTTTTTGCATCATTAATCAATAAATCGTGTTATTTATAGTCGCCAATGAATTGATATATGTCAACTATTTAATTATTTTTCATTTTTATCAAAAATAAATGAGTGTAAATGTTTTTTTGTTCTAAAAAATATACAACTTTGCACCCTGTTACGGATAGAAACTATGGGTTACAAAGGTAAAATTTCCGCATCACTTCGCAAAGCCATACTCCTTGGGTGGTCTTTCGCTGTAGTGTGGATCTATCTTGGTAACCTTGTTAATTTTCATCAGCACCATATCTGGGGAAAACAGCTCATTCCCGTAGCTTGTTCCTCTACGCGTGTAAAAGAGAAGGATTCTGCTTCCTTTGTAAAAAATGACGGAAACTCCAAATCTTTTGGTAACGGTCAACATTTCGATTTTTCATCTCCTGGCACACAGGTTTTCAGCATTCTTCAAACTGAAATAGTTTGTGCTTATTTCAATTTACCCAATGCCACTGTTCTCCTTCAGGGCATTCAGGCCTTTTCCTTACGGGGCCCTCCCACTGCTTAATTTCTGATTCCCGGTTTTGATACTGCACAAAATGCTTTTTGTGTTTTCAAATCCTGAATCTGCTCATTTTTAGGTCGTTTGTACGATCTTTAAGTAGTTGGTAATCAACTTTCACACGATTTTCTAACAAATTTTAATTTCATACCAATGAATTACAAATTCTACACTTTTGTTGCGATTTTAGCAACTTCGTTAACCGGTATTTTACCTGCCATGGGACAAAAATCAGGTCCGGTAAACGATACCATTTATATGGGAGCCAGTTACATTAACGAAGTATATTACAATATGGCAGCCGGAAACAAAGGAGCTGTTAACCGCAAGCAATGGGACATTGCTTTCCGTGCTAACAGGATGAGTGCAAGTATTATTACAAATGATGCTGCAACCAGCGACCCGAATTCTTTGGGGGTAGAACTCTATGCCTATCCAAAATCAGATACCAGTGGCTGGGCAACGATGGATACCATTGGCTATTATAAATGGAAAAACATGGTTAATTCAAAATCGGATTGGGAAGAAGGCGCATTTTGTCGCAATCAGAAAGGGCATCCTGATTATGGTTGGGGCAAATACAATGCGTCAACGCATAATTTATTGGGCGACTCATTATTCGTTATAAAACTACGCGACGGAAGCCTTCGTAAATTATGGATAAAGGAAAAGTTTTCGAGCGACAATGTATTCAATTTCAGGTTTGCCAAAATGGATGGTTCAGGTGATACCACCATAATGCTCGACTGCAATCCTTATTCAACCAAGAATTTTGTTGGATACTCCATTAGTGCAAAAAAAGTTATTGATTATGAACCTGTTGCATCTACTCAATGGGATCTTTTGTTCACAAAATACATGTACACTTATCCTGATGGGGCATTATATCCGGTAACCGGGGTGCTGAGCAATTATAAAGTTAAAGTAAATACCTTTCACCCTGTTCCCCTCACTTATAAAATCTGGGACAAAGCAACGATGGATTCAACACGTTCACCCATCGGCTGGGAATGGAAAAAGACTAATGCCAGTTATAAATATGACATAGTTGACTCGACAGTATATTTTGTCCAGGACCTGAGTGGAAACATCCACAAACTCGTTTTTAAAGAATTTGTTGGCAGCAGCACCGGGCGGATTGTATTTCAAAAAGAAATGATTTCGGCCCTGGGCATTGATGAAATGGCAAAATCTGATTTTAATGTGGCTGTTTACCCTAACCCGGTTAAAGATATAATGAACCTGGTTATTAATCCGGGTAATTCGGCGAGCACAACAATTTCGCTTATGGATATTTCGGGACGTAAAATCTTCAGTAACAAGTACGAGTTACCGAAGGAAACACTTTCGACCTTGCAGGTTCCGGTTTCAGGAATTACAGCCGGAATGTACATAGTTGTAATTCAGAATGGTACAAATACTGTATCACGCAAAGTTTTGGTTAATAATTAATGTTGAGGGTTTTGTTTATCATGTTTATAGGGTTTGATGTTCATTCTGCTGACCGGGCCACATAAGTTCGGCCGGCAGTTTGAAATCACAAAATGTAACATGATTATTCCGATTCTCCTCAATTAAAAGATATGTAAATACTTATTGTTGAATGTTTTGTTTAATTTATTAGGGGGCTAATGGTATCGAACCCGGTCAGGGCATTTGTTTTGACCGGTAAAGTGCCGGATTAATTCATCAGACAGCATAAGTATTTACAAACGCATAATTTCAGATTAAAAAAATGTTTAAAACTTTGTTTGTCAGGTTAATAGGTTTAATGGTATTCTTGCTGTCTATAAGTGAAATCTACGGACAGCAAGCAACCATTAAAATTATTGATGCAAAATCGAAAGAAGCTATTCCCTATGCAACGGTTTGTTTTCAGGGATTAAAAACAGTTATTCTGAAGCAGGCAGTTACCGATTTAAACGGAAAAGTAGTTAATGATACAAAAGAAATCAGTAAAGTTGCCATAACCTTTATAGGTTACGAAACACTGATTGATACCGTTAATCCGGGTGAAACAAAAAACATTTTGCTCGTTCCTGCCGTTTTAAATATGAGTGAATTTGTTGTTACGGCGCAGTTCAAGCCCGAAAAAGCCGACAAATCCATCTACAAAATCAATGTCATAAATAGCCGGCAAATTGAACGTAAAGCAGCCACCAACCTCACCGATTTGCTGAGCAGCGAAAGCAATATGCGGATTACGCAAGGCGGTGTGCTGGGCACTAGCCTGAGCCTGCAAGGTTTGTCGGGCGAAAATGTAAAATTTCTAATTGATGGCGTGCCTATTGTCGGGCGGTTAAATGGCAATATCGACCTGAATCAGTTGAACCTCTTTAATGTTGATCACGTAGAGATTATCGAAGGTCCCATGTCAGTAATTTACGGCAGTAATGCCATTGCCGGAGTTGTAAATATCATCACCAAAGAGAATAAAAACTCAGCGCTGACTGCTTTTGCCAATGCCTATTTCGAATCGGTCGGCGTGTATAATTTCAATGCAGGTAGTTCCATAAGGGTGAAAAAAAACACCTTTTCACTTGATCTTTCGCGCAATTTTTTCGATGGATATACCACTAATCCCGAGGTCAGGTCAATGCAATGGAATCCAAAACTTCAGTATAATGTAGATGCGTATTACCTGTATTCGGCAAGCAAAACGAGGATCAAGCTATCAGTACAGTATTTTGATGAGCTTTTGCAGGACTATGGAGATTTGAAAAGCCCCTATTTCGAAACGGCTTATGATCAATCCTTTCATACCGTTCGTCAAACCTCGAAAGCTGAAGGATCCTATACCATTTCGCCCAACCGGCAGATCAGTATGGTTGGAGCCTATTCAACCTATAAGCGCAATCGCGATCTCTATTTTAATGATCTCACTACCCTTGAGAAGACGCTTGCCGGTGGGGACACAAACAGCGTTGGCAGTTACCTTTTAAGAGCCTGGTACAACCGGAATTATTCGAACCAGAAGTTGAACTACCAGGTTGGATTCGACGGTAACCTCGAAAAAAATGAAGGCGAACGCATACAGGGCGGCTCGCAGGATATTGGCGACTATGCAGGATTTGTAAGTATGAAATATGCACCTTCTGAGAAAATATCGTTACAGCCGGGAGCAAGGTTTATTTATAATACCAAATACAATGCTCCTATCGTGTACACACTCAATGCAAAGTACAGTGCTACCGCCAACAGTTCCGTCAGGGCATCTTACGCCCGTGGATTCAGATCGCCATCCGTAAAGGAACTTTATCTTGATTTTGTTGATATAAACCACAACCTGCACGGAAATCCTAACCTGCAGGCTGAATATTCGCACAACGTTAATCTGAACTTCAGTTACAACCGCGAAACCCAAAAGGCCTTTATCAATACCGAATTGGGAATGTTCTACAACTATGTCAACAACATGATATGGCTGTTTCAGGTTGGTGACGACATTAAAAACTACACGTACGGAAATGTTTCCAAATTTATTTCTCAAGGTGTTCAGGCTAATGCCACCGTGAATTTTTACCCGAAAATTACTTTAAAAGCCGGCGTTTCGCATGTGGGGCGTAAATTCCCGGAAAGTGCCGATTCTACGGCCCATATCGGGTTTCAGTATAGCACGGATTGCAACGCTATGGCAACCTACAATTTCGAAAAAGTAAATGCTTCGTTAACCGCCAATTATAAATACACTGGCCGATTCCCCATATTGACTCCCGATGGCACATTCGACAACCAATACATCGAAGGTTATTCGAACCTGGATATTACATTGATGAAAAGTTTTATGCAGAACAGGTTTTCCATATCCGTAGGAGGGAAAAACCTGTTTGACGTGAAAGATATACAATCAGGAATGGTAAGTGGCGGGGCACATTCCGGTGGGGCTGACGGAGCTTCGCGTGTGGCCTGGGGTCGCACTGCATTTGTGAAATTTACATACAATTTTAAAAAAATCTGATGCATCAATACCGCCTAATCATTCTTGTTAGTATACTTGCCGTTTTGGTTTCGTCTTGTTTTAAAGAAGACGAACTCATTGCGCCTCATCCTCCAGGCAATTATACAACTGATACCGTTTCCCTCACTGAATCATACAAATACCAGGTATATTACAGCCTTTATGATAGCAGTGTAAGAAATACCAACCTCAGGACTTCCTGGGACCTGGGTTTCGAAAGTTCTTCACTGGGATGGCGGGTTATACCGAACAGTAGTAATTTTATGAAATCCGCCTACCTGGAGGGACAGGTTTTTGGATCTCCGGCTGACACATCAGGTGCAGTTTGGTTGTTTAATCCTTCTGATGGGAGTGCCGATTCGTTGGCCATTGGTAAATGGTTTACCATTACCGGAAATGATACCATAGGCACAAACCAACTGATGCTGATTGATCGGGGTGTGGACGAAAAAGGCAACCCGCGCGGATTCATCCAATTGATTATCGACAGCCTGGTTAACGGGACTTACTATTTCCGCATAGCAGATCTAAATGGTACAAATCCGAAAGCCCGCTCAGTTTCAAAAAAAGGGAATGTGAATTATACGCTTTTTTCAATTTCTGACCCCTCTGCAGTAATTTCTGAACCTGATTATTTAACGTGGGACTTGTTGTTTTCCCAATATACCACGCTGCTTTATACTGACAAAGGTGAACCATATCCCTACCTTTTAACCGGGGTTTTATTAAACCCTAAATTTGTTGAAGTTGCCGTTGATTCAACCGTGGTTTTTGAAGATGTAAATTTTGACCTGGCTCAAACTATGAATTTCAGTAAAAACACTGACGCCATAGGGTACAACTGGAAGAGGTATGATTTTAAGGCCGGTACATACTCGGTGAATTCAGATATAATCTACATCATCCGCGATACAAAAGGGTATATTTACAAATTCCGCTTTCTCGATTTTTACAAATTCAACAACAAAAGGCTTGAAAAGGGCTACCCTTCGTTTGAATACCAGCGGCTGTAAACCTATTTATTAACCTGTTTCGGTTAAAACAAATTTCTTCAGAGTAAATATTTAAGTCTTTTATGAAATATAAAATGTTGTATAACATTATATTAGCTCCAAAAACCATAAACAATTTGAGGAGGCTTTTACAACTGAATAAAAACATTTAAGTTTGCCCTCTCTAACACAAATACAACCATGAAACAAATTACCCGGTTAATCCTACTCTTCAGCTTTCTTTTTTCCTCAGCATTCACTTTTGCCCAGTTCAACCCCGAAATTACCTCTGTTGATTTACAAAAGCAGATAGGTTTTCTGGCATCTGATTCTCTAAAAGGGCGTAAACCCGGCACTCCCGAAGATGTTGTAGCCGCCGGTTATATCCGCGATTGCTTCACGAAGGCAGGCCTGAAACTTTTGTTTGAGAATGGCTTTCAGAAATTTGAAATTGTTGCTGATGTAAAACCCGGAACCACAAATGCAATATCATTTGATGGTATTTCAGCACAGCAGAATGTAGATTTTACACCGATTTCCTTTTCATCATCGGCAACGGTCACGGCGCCGCTTGCCTTTGCAGGATATGGTTTCGATCTCGATCTCGACTCGCTAAAATGGAACGACTACAAAGGTATTGATATAAAAGGCAAGTGGGCAATTATTTTACGAGGCGACCCTGAACCGGAAAAACAAAACAGTGCATTTATTGCCTATGAGCAGGAACGGGGAAAAGTGCTTACCGCTAAAGATAAAGGAGCTGTGGGCGTATTGCTTGTATCTCCTTCCGACCTCGAAAAAACAGATGTAGTGATGCACATGCAGTACGACAAATCGCCTTCGGATGCAGGAATTCCGGTTTTTAGTATCACCCGGGCTTTGGCTGATAAACTGCTTGCTTCGATGAACTATACAATTGCCACTCTCGAAGCTGAGATGAAGGAAAACCATAAACCGGTGTCGTTATACCTTGAACCTACTGTCACTGCGACTGCCGATGTAGTAAAGACAAAGGTTATAGCTCAGAATGTTGCCGGGATTCTTGAAGGAACCGACCCTGTTCTTAAAAATGAATTTATTATTGTCGGTGCTCATTTCGACCACCTTGGAATGGGCGGTGAAGGAAGCGGTTCGCGGGCCCCTGATACCCTGGCAGTTCACAACGGTGCCGATGATAATGCATCAGGAACGGCGGGAGTTATGGAATTGTCGCAAAAACTTTCGGCCAACCGGTCAAATTTGAAACGAAGCATTGTTTTTGTGGCCTTTACCGGTGAGGAAATGGGGCTGCTGGGTTCAAAGGAATTTGTAAACAAACCTCCTGTCGACCTTAAAAAAGTGGATGCCATGATAAACCTGGACATGATCGGAAGGCTTAATCCAGGCACGAATACCATCAGCATTGGGGGAACAGGCACGTCGGTTGAATCGGATTCGATATTAAAAATACTCGAAACCGGGCGTCCATTTAAAACTTCTCATTCAACAGATGGTTACGGGCCTTCAGACCATGCTTCATTTTACAGCGACAACATTCCTGTCTTTTATTTCACAACAGGAGCTCACGACGAATACCACACACCCGCCGATGATGCTGACAAGATCAATTACACGGGTGAGGTAGCAGTTTTAGACATGGTGTATGACCTTGCCAGCACGATAGCAAATGGCGAAAGATTAACATTCCGGGAATCTGGCTCGAAGCAATCAGCCCGCTATGGCAGAAACATGAAAGTTACACTTGGCATCGTTCCCGATATGGTTTCAAACGATAATAATGGGCTTCGTGTGGATGGAGTGCGCAAAGGCGGTCCTGCCGAACGTTCGGGTATAGTAAAAGGCGACCGGATAATAGCAATTGATGGACAGCCGGTTACCAATATATACGATTATATGGCCAGGCTTGGTAAATTGAAACCGGGGCAGGTAGCCACAGTCGAAATAATCAGGGAAGAGAAAAAGCAATTGGTGATCGTTCAGTTCTAAACCCATTCCGGAAATTTGGTTTTATACGCAACCTAATTCCTCCCCCAGTCATTCTTTTCGACTACATTTATCAACTATACTAAACGTGTGCTGAAGATATGTTTTTCAGTACCTTTGCCGCCTATGATGCAATATCTCACACAGGATGTGTTAATAAAATTTATGAAGTTCGGTGCCGTCGGGGCAACGGGCGTGTTGGTTGATTTTGGTTTTACCTGGATCAGCAAGGAAAAACTCAAAATACAGAAATATATTGCCAATACAATAGGCTTTACGATGGCTGCAACCAGCAATTATTTTCTTAACCGATGGTGGACTTTCCACAGCAACAATCCTGAATTAGCCATTGAATATTCGAGGTTTTTGTTTTTCTCGATTGTTGGACTGGGAATGAATACAATGGTCATATGGTACCTGGTAACTAAGCGCAACCGCAATTTCTATCTTTCCAAATTATTTGCTATAGGAATAGTTACCTTTTGGAATTTCTTCGTCAACCTCATGTTTACTTTTGTGTGATTCCCCTCTAACTTGTTTCATACAGACTCAATCTCCGAAACATCTTTCTGCAATTTGACGGCATCTGAAAGGGAACAAATCAGTTTGTTTTTAGATCCTTTATGCAGATATAAAAGCGATAAAAAAGAGTAGAAAAATAAATAAATACAAATTGTTTTTTATATCAAACAAAACACTACTTTTGCACTCTCAAAACAGCAACTTTAGTTAAGTTCGTTTGGGAAAACAAAAATTAATAGTACGGGGTATAGCGCAGTCCGGTTAGCGCACCTGGTTTGGGACCAGGGGGTCGTAGGTTCGAATCCTACTACCCCGACGTATTTAGCTTAAGTGCTTAAATATCAATAAATTACAAAGGTTACGTTCTGTAACCGGGACGAAAACGGGACAGGTTTCTTTTTTTATCTACTGGAGGAATTCGGATGGATAAAAAAAAAATGTTTACAGCTGAAACTTTAGAAGAAGTCAAAAAATATCGCCCCGCAACCCTGCGGACTGGCAAAGAGTGGTTTGTAGAATATTACGTCTACAACCATGAGCTCAAAAAAATGAGCCGCAAAAAGATAAAAATCAACCATATAGTTAAAGTTTCAGTCCGGCGCGAGTATGCTATGGGACTTATACGCCGTTTAAATATCGAACTTGAAAAGGGGTGGAATCCTTTTATTGAGAGCGAAAGCAATAAGAGTTATACTTTGCTTTTGAAAGCAATGGACGAATTTCTAAGGTTAAATAGAAAGAAATTTGCAGAAGGCGATATTCGTGATGAGACTATTTCTGGATATGAATCTTACATGAAGATTCTGAAAGAATATATTATACGAAATAAATGTCAGGATATGTATGTTTACAATTTCAATAAAGATTTCATTCTTAAATTTCTTGACTATATTTATTATGATCTAGGCCGTAAAAGCCAGACTCGCGATAACTATCTTGGTGGAATAAGGGTTCTTTGTACTTTTCTTGTAGAACGAAATTACGTGAAAATTCGTCCAACTGAAGGAATTGCTGTTTTAGGTAAAAATAAACGTGGATCAAAAAATAGGACTGTAATAGATAGAGAATCAATGAATAAAATCAGTGAGTATTGTATGAAAGCAAATCCTCACTTTTTACTAGCCTGCAAAATCTTGTATTTCTGCATGGTACGGCCTAAAGAAATGAGCTATATATTGATTAAACACATCAATCTTTCAAATGGAACGCTATTTGTTCCCGGACATACAGCTAAGAATCATAAAGATGGCGTTGTTACAATGCCGGTAGACCTTATTTCTCTCATAAATGACTTAGGGGTAATGAAAAATAATCCTGACAGCTACCTGTTTTCTGACAAATTTAAACCCGGCACAAAATGGAGAGAAGAAAAACAATTTCGTGACTATTGGAATTTACATGTAAGGAAGGACCTTAAACTTCCTGATACATTGAAATTTTATTCTCTGAAAGATACTGGAATAACAGATATGATACGAAAATATAATGATCCTATTATTGCCAGAGATCAGGCAAGGCATTCCGATTTATCAATAACAAATATTTACACCCCAAGTGATATGATGCAAGCTAATGAACGCATTAAGAATGATACAGGTAAGTTTTAAAACAAAATCGGTCTGCGTAATTGCAGGCCGATTTTGTTTTGACCCTTAAATAACGTTTCATAGAAATCAAACTTTTTTTGAAGGTTGATCATTTGTATTATCAATATCAATTCCTGCATTTTCCTGCAATTTATCATGAACAAATGTTTTCAATGCCATGAATATTTTATTCCCTGTAATTTGAAAGCCATTGTCTGCAGCACTGTAAATCAGAAAGCCGGTGATGATCCAGGCGGAAGTGTCAGCCAGGTTGATGGTGTGCT
>CAIXAQ010000233.1 GCA_903917425.1 uncultured Bacteroidales bacterium | reverse complement strand
CATGGACTGTATAAAAGTGAATAACTAAAAGTGAATAGTGAATAACTAAAAGTGAATAGTGAATAACTAAAAGTGAATGGTGAAAAATGAATGGCGATTTACGATTTACGATTTACGAATGACGATTTACGAATGACGATTTACGAATGACGATTTACGAATGACGATTTTTTATTAACCATTAACCATCTCCCCCAATCGTACTTCGTAAATCGTAAATGAACTCAAGGCTTATCCTGAATATGACGAAACCTCAACATAAAAAAGAACTTATAAAAGCGGAACCAGCTAAAGCTGATCCAGTTAGCCGCCGCGATTTTTTCAATAAATCATGGAAATGGCTTGGTATTATTGCGGCTGTGGAAGTAACAGGCATGATAACAGGATTTATGTTTTCAGGCAAATCGAAAAATGTTTCCACCCCAAAACAACTACTCGAAGCCGGACCGGTTGATTCTTTTGCTGTAAATAGTGTAAGTGCTTTTATGGGCGGCAGGTTTTACCTTACACGTCAACAGGACGGAGGTTTTATTGCGCTTTCGCTCCGTTGTACGCATCTGGGTTGTTCAATAGCCTGGGAAGAAAGCAAGAAACGATTTATTTGTCCGTGTCATTCATCAGCCTTCGATATCAGTGGCGAAGTTCTTAATCCACCTGCCGCAAGAGCTCTTGATTATTACCCGGTAATGATTGAAAACGGGATAGTTAAAGTAGATATAGGAACATTGATGGAGCGCAATTCGTTCCGGAAAGACCAACTCCAATACGCATGATGACCATGAACCATAACGCCTGGAAAACTACCGGACTTGTCGCTACCGTGGTGATTGTGCTTACCATCCCGCTTTCTTTGCTGCTGAACCGGAATTCGGGACAAACAAAGGAAGCCGTGGCAACATTTACAGGCGGAAAAGCCTGCATCGAATGCCACCAGAAAGAATACCGCCTGTGGAAAGGTTCAGATCACGACAGCGCGATGGCTGTGGCTTCGGATACATCAGTTGTAGGTGATTTTAACAATGCAGAATTTACTTTTAACGGAAGGACATCGAAGTTTTATAAGCGTGCCGGTAAATTTTATGTTTATACCGAAGGTCCCGGTGGAATTATGAAGGAGTTCATGGTAGCATATACTTTTGGTATCCGTCCGCTTCAGCAATATCTTATTCCGTTCGAAAACGGCAAATACCAATGCCTGCCGATTGCCTGGAATACAAAAACTCAAAAATGGTTTCAAATGGCTGCCATGGTTTATAAACCAGAGGACCTGAAACCCGATAACTGGCTCTACTGGACTAACCAGGCTCAGAACTGGAACAGCATGTGTGCCGAATGCCATTCGACCAACCTTCAGAAGAATTTTAACCTGGAAACGAAATCCTACAATACCACCTGGGTAGATATCGATGTAAATTGCGAAGCCTGTCACGGTCCTGGTTCGGCACATATCGATTGGGCCAGGTTACCCGAAATGGGCAGGCCACAGGATGTAAATACCGGCCTGGTTGTAAAAACCAGCAAGATCACATCGCGGCAATATGTTGAATCGTGTGCGCCTTGTCATGCACGACGCAGTTCGTTCGGGCCTTACGACCATACACACAGCGAATTTTCGAATTATGCTGTTCCACAATTGCCAACGCGGCCAAGTTATCATATCGACGGGCAGTTCAAGGATGAAGATTATGAATACGGCTCGTTTACCCAAAGTAAAATGTATATGAAAGATGTGCGTTGCGGCGATTGCCACGATCCACACAGCCTGAAGCGGAAATTTGAAGGAAGTGCATTATGCCTGCAGTGCCACAAGGCTGAGGATTACAATACAAAAAATCATCATTTTCATAAATCGAAAGGAGAAGCCGGTACTTCATTTGTTAACAAGCGAGGCGAAAAGCTTGGCCCGGGCGATGGAGAATTATGCCGCGACTGCCACATGCCGGGGCAATATTATATGGGAGTTGACAAACGTTACGACCACAGCCTGCGAATTCCAAGACCAGATCTTTCTATTTCATTGGGTACACCTAACGCTTGTGTAAACTGCCATGATGATAAAACGAATCAATGGGCATTACAATGGGTGAACAAATGGTATGGTGAAAAGAAAAAGGCACATTACGGAACGGTTCTGGCTGATGCTGATGCCGGGAAAGCCGGTGCCGATTCAGGCCTTCTCAGGATAATCAATAGTAACCTGTATCCCGAAATTATCAGGGCTACGGCCATTGGATATTTGTCGGCTTACCAAAGTGCAAAAGCCCAGGATGCGGTTCAGAAAGCTTTAAACGACCCTGATCCGTTATTGCGGCATGCTGCTACCGAAAACTACGTGGCAGTTGATTCTGCAACGCTGTTCAGCAATCTTGCACCTTTGTTAAATGATCCTGTAAGATCGGTGCGAATGGAAACAGCCAACCGGCTAATGACTTTCAACAAGAGCAAGTTTAATGAGATACAGTACAAGGCTTTTACGAAGGCATTAGATGAATACCGTAAATCTCTCGAATATGTTGCGGACTTTCCTACAGGGAGATACAATCTCGGCAATTATTATTCGAAATTGAGCGATTGGGCAAAAGCAGAGGAGAATTACCGCGAGGCAATTGCCATTGACAACCTGTTTTCACCGGCAAAAGTCAACCTGGCTATAATTTACTATCAGCAAGGAAAAACAGAACCTGCTGAAACGCTTTTCCGCGACCTGGTTGCCAATCATCCTGATATTACTGATGGATATTACTACCTGGCCTTGTTGTATGGTGAGCAGAAAAAATATACGGAGGCAATTGCTCTTCTCGAAACAGCAACTGCAAAAACAGGAAACATTTCACGGATATATTATAACCTGGGATTGCTCTACCAGATGACCAATCAGAATGAGAAGTGTGAATCCACCCTGTCAAAAGGGCTCAGCATGTATCCAGGAAACTTTGATATACTTTATGCGCTATTTGCTTTCCAGATGAAGCAAAATAACCCGGCGAAAGCGGCAACGTATATTGAGCAGTTAAAAACCTGGTATCCGAATGATAAGCAGGTTATGGATATGTATAACGATTTTATGAGCAGAAGATAAGATAGATTACATACCTGGCGGGCTTAATCGCAGCGTGACTTGCAGTCGCACTGCGAAAAGATTTATTTTTTCTCCTCTTTCTTTGCATCAGCCGGAGCATTCTGTATTTTGATTTTATCCTTTTTGGTTATCCCCGAGAGTATTTCAACGTTAACACCATCGCTCAAACCTGTTTTAATAGTCTTTTTTGTAAATATCTGGGGTTTGGTTTCCACTTCTACCCAAGCCGTATCGGATTCGTATTTTACCAGGCTTTCCTGGACAGTCAGCACGCTGTCGCGCTGTTCGAGAACAATATCGGCATTGGCACTGTAGCCGGCACGTATAAACATATTGTCTTTCAGTTTAACGGCGGCGCGGATTTCGAACTGGATTGCCCCGTTTTCCTCAACTCCTTTCGGAGAAATATGCTCAAGTTTGGCCGTGAATTTCTCAGTGTCAATGGCTCCCACGGTCATTATAAGTTCCATACCTTCGTGAAGTTTTCCAACTTCCGATTCATCAACTTTTCCTTTAAAAATCATTTCACCCATATCGGCTACCGTAGCAATGGTGGTTCCGTCGTTGAACGTATTACTTTCAATTACCGAATTGCCCACTTCCACGGGAACAGTCAGCACCATTCCTTCGATGGTTGATCGTATAATAGTATTACTCACTGATCCGGAAGTTTTACTGATGCCGTCGCGTATAAGTTGAAGGTTGTTTTCAGCCGCTTCGAAGTCTTCATTTGCATTCTTGAGGGCCAGTTCATAATTCTGCATCTCAGCCAGCGCAATTACCTTTCCGTCGTAAAGAGGCTTCTCGCGGTTGAAGTTGATCTGTGCATTATCGAGGTTTATTTTTGCACGTTTTACACGTGATTCGGCTTCATTCAGGTTAATCATATTGGGAATGATCCGCACTTTGGCTATCATATCACCCTTCCGGACTTTTTGCCCGGCTTCGACATACAACTCTGAAATAATACCTGAAACCTGGGGCTTTATTTCAATCTCCTTACGTGGAACTACTTTTCCGGTTGCTACGGTTTTCTTAACAATGTTATTGATTTGCGCGGTGGTTGTTTCGAAAACCACTGGTTTCGCCTGCGATTTCTTGTACAGGTAAGCGATGGTGCCTACAAATACCACCAGGATAAGGATGCCTATTACTATTTTAAAAACCTTCTTCATGTATGCTGAACTTTATGGGTTAACAAAATTTTTATTCATATCTTAGAGCATCAATTGGTTTGATACTCACTGCCTTTCGTGCGGGTATCAGCCCCGCTACTGCACCTGAAATCACCAGGATAAGCAGGGATGTGACAGCCATATTAAAATCGATATTCGGATTTTTAAACATATTGGACTCGGCTCCGCTTGACGACAGCACATAGTTGACCCCTTCGAGAATTCCAACGCCGATAACCAATCCTACATACCCGGCAAATGTGGTGAGGAATACCGATTCGGTAATGATTTGTGAAATAATATTCCAGGGTTTTGCCCCGATAGCCCGCTGTATGCCAATTTCTTTGGTTCGTTCTTTCACAATCACCAGCATAATATTGCTGATTCCGATCACACCGGCCATCAGGGTACCAATGCCGACGATCCATATCAGTCCACTGATTCCTGTAAAGAGGCCTGTCATTTGATTGTATTGTTTTTCCATATTGAAAGAGCCTATTGCCTGCGGATCATCGGGAGAAACCGAATGACGGCGTTTGAGCAATGCAGCCGCTTTTTCTTCAACAACCGAAGCAGGAGTTCCCGGTTTGGATGTGAAAGCAAACCAGCCAATAATATCACCCCAGTTATAGACGCGTTGAAAAGTAGTTAAAGGGATAAAAATACTCTGGTCTTTTTCGCCTCCAAAATTTACCCCGTTATTTTTAGCTCGAAAAACGCCAACAACCTGGAAATAAATGCCCTGTATTTGCAAGTATTGTCCAATTGCCTCTTCGCCGGGTTTAAACAACACTTCGTAAACTTTACTACCTATAACGGCTACTTTACGCTTTTCATCTAAATCAGCGTAGTTCAGGAACCTGCCATTGTAAACGACTACAGGGTCTATCTGGTTCCATTCAGGGTAGTCGCCCATCACCGAAAAAGCGCCTGATTTTGTTCCTCGTATTACATTGTTGCCCCCGTCAAAACCGCCACCCTGTGTCCGTGGGGCAAGAATTTCTATCTCAGGAATCTCACGTCGAAGTGCATCAATATCGTCAGTTTTAAAATTATATTGCCGGGCTCTCGGAAGACCTTTGTATGGAATGGTGGTTGGTCGCGTCCACATAAACACGCTATTGGTTGCAAAGTCGCCGAAATCATTCATAACGCCGTTACGCAGCCCGTTGCCGGAACCAAGCATAATTACCAGCATGAAAACACCCCAGAACACGCCGAATGCCGTGAAGAAAGTACGAAGCTTGTTTTTCTTCAGCGCACTCATGATTTCCTGCCAGCGATCGAGGTCGAACATGGGGGTTAGTTAATAGTTAATGGAAATGGTCCAAGAGTTCAAAGTTCAAGAGTTCAAAGTTCAAAGGTTCAGAGTTCAAAATTCAAGGGTTCCTGGTTTCAGAGTTTCAGGTTTCAGAGTTTCAGGTTTCAGAGTTTCAGGTTTCAGAGTTTTAGGTTTCAGAGTTTCAGGTTTCAGGTTTCAGTGTTTCAGGTTTTAGGATTTCAGAGTTAGTTTTGAGCAAAATTGT
>CAIXAQ010000232.1 GCA_903917425.1 uncultured Bacteroidales bacterium | reverse complement strand
ATTCGACATCTAACATCCGACATCAAACATCCGACATCAAACATCCGACATCAAACATCCGACATCAAACATCCGACATCCCAAAATCCTAACCCCCAACCCCTAAAACCTCAAAAAAATGCTTTACACTAATTTAACACACATAGAAACTGCTGATGCTCACCAGAAATTTATCAGCGAAAACGAAAACGTAATGATTTGCTGCGGTCGTATGGGTCCGATGTGTATTCCGGTTTATGGAATCATGGAAGAAATTGAAAGTGAGTACACTAACGTAAAATTTGCCGATATGGAATTCGACAGCCCCGAATCGCATGTAATCCGCAATACTCCAGAAGTCCGCGGTTTTATGGGTATTCCATTTACCATGTATTACAAATACGGCAAATTGGTAAAAGCTACATCGAGTATTCAATCCAAAACACAGATTATTGCGATCCTTGACTCCGAATTTAGTACAGGAAAATAACTGGAATTAGCAAAAATAAACAACCAAATTCGTAGTAAAATGACAATTACAGTTATAATAACAAGCCTGCTATTTTTTGCATTCATCGCTTATATGTATTTCACTTTCAAAAAGATAAAAAATACACCAGAAGCTGAAACACATTCTGCTATCACTGAACTTACAGATTTGGATTTTCAGGCCCAGGTAAAAACCGGGGTTACCTTGGTCGATTTCTGGGCCGGGTGGTGCATGCCATGCAAAATGATGGCTCCGGTGCTTAACGAAACTGCCGAAGAACTTGGAGATACTGCCCGGATTGGTAAACTCGATGTTGATGCGAATCGTGAATCTTCGGCCAAATATAGCGTGCGTAGCATACCGACTTTGATTTTATTCAAAAACGGTAAAGAGATCAATCGCTTTGTAGGTGTTAAAACGAAAGATTTTCTTCTGAAGGAAATCCGGAAAGTGGTTTAATTTGCCATTACAGGCCATTCAGGATGTGTGTATTTGTATAAAAGTTCAATCAGTAAAAAGATAGAAATGAAAGAATCGTGCGAAACAGAGAATAAACCAATGGCTTTCAGTAAATTAATACGTTCTGTAAATTTCTGGAAGCCTGCATCTGCTGCTATTATTGGTGGTATAATTGGTTTTTTGTATTACCATTTTGTGGGCTGTGCATCCGGAACCTGCGCTATAACAAGCAACCCGTTTTCAAGTGTACTTTTCGGTGCCGCGATTGGATTTTTTATAGTAAAATAGTCCTGACAAAACATGCTGATTTTTTGCATACCTTTACAAGAATCACAAATCTATGGAAATCAAGGAAATAAATAACAGGTATAGCCAACTCGCTGAATCAGAGTGCTGCCTTTCATGCGGAGGCGCAATTAATTATGCTGAGCCTCAAATAGGCGAAGTTTGTGTCGACCTTGGAAGCGGTCGTGGGACGGATGTACTTCGGATGGCCGAATCGGTTGGTAAAATCGGCTTCGTTTACGGTATTGACATTTCGGACGGAATGCTCGAAAAAGCCCGCCGGAATGCAGAAAAATTTGGTGTAACCAACGTCAGCTTTGTACGCAGCGAACTCGAAAAACTCGAACTTCCTGATAAAGTTGCTGACCTTGTAATCTCAAATTGCACACTCAACCATGCAACTGACAAGCAGGCTGTTTGGGATGAGATTTACCGGATTCTTAAAAATGGCGGACGATTCGTGATTAGTGATATTTATGCCACAACTGCCATTGCTGATGAATATCGCAACGACCCCGCAGCCGTTGCCGAATGTTGGGCAGGTTCTGTTACACGGCCCGAATATATGGAGCACCTCGAAAAGGCAGGTTTTGCATCTGTCGAAATCCTCGAAGAATCAGCACCTTATGCTAAAGGAAATGCCGAAGTGTGCAGTTTTACCATTGCCGGTAAAAAAGCTTCCGGAAAATGCAGTTGTTCCTCTTAAATAATATCTGACTAATGAAAAAAATATTCATACTATTATCGCTCCCTTTCGCTTTAATTCTGACAAACTGCAACAGCAGCACCCAGGGCAAAACCAATACCACAAACAGTTCTGTTACAGCCCTGACCACCGAAACATTTAAAACAAATGTTTTCAATTACCAGGAAAACCTGACATGGAAGTACGAAGGCAAATTGCCTGCTATTATTGATTTTTATGCCACCTGGTGTGGTCCCTGCAAAAAAATATCACCTCTCCTCGAAGACCTTGCCGTAAAATACAAAGGAAAAATTATTGTATACAAAGTAGATGTTGATGCAGAACCACAGTTAGCACAAAGCATGGGAGTTTCGAGCATGCCTACACTTCTTTTTATACCGGTAACCGGCCAGCCCCAGCAATCAATCGGGCTTGTACCCAACGAAACACTCGAGAAAATGATCCACGAAATTCTATTAGTTCAATAATCACTAAAAACATCTTACAATGAAAACCCTTGTGAAAAAAAAGATTGAAACACAAAAAGTAAACACAAAAAAAGTAGCTCAATGCTGCGCTAAAACATCAAAAACGGTTGTAGGCTGCCACGATTAACAAACTGTGATTTATGAAAGGACTTTTGAAAACTTCATGGGTTCACCGCTTATAACTTTCAAACAGAAATGCATTAATGAATTATTCAAAGCATAATATTTTCTCCAGGATTTCCGGTTCAGATAACTTTTTTATCGTTAATCTGCTTAGCGGCAGCGCGGATATATTAAATCCTGCCGAAGGTGAAATGGTGAATGATTTTCTTGCAGGAAAAGAGATACCCTCTGAGTTTCATGCTAATTTATCGGAACAGGGATATCTTGTGAATGAGAAGGAGGAAGAACGGCTTTATCGCAGCAAATACCTCGATTTTGTCGATGCCCGCGATGACGATGAAATACAGTTGTTCTTTGTGCCGAATTACGGTTGCAATTTCGCCTGTACGTATTGCTACCAGGACGAATATACGAATGCACGGCAGGAACTGACCCATGAAGTGAT
>CAIXAQ010000231.1 GCA_903917425.1 uncultured Bacteroidales bacterium | reverse complement strand
GGCATTGGCATGAGGTTGTCCATTTCGTTGCTGGCATAACCGAACATCATACCCTGGTCGCCGGCACCCTGATCTTCCGGATTACCATGGTCAACACCCATATAAATATCGTCCGACTGATCGTGAATGGTCGAAATGACACCGCATGAATTATTATCAAAACGATATTCGGCTTTGGTATAGCCAATCCGTTCGATGGTTCCGCGAACAATTTTTTGGATATCAACATAACCTGTTGTACGCACTTCGCCGCTGCATACTGCTAATCCTGTGGTAACAAGGGTTTCGCAAGCCACTTTGCTATTTGGATCGAATCGTAAAAACTCATCCAGCAACGCGTCTGATATCTGATCTGCTACTTTGTCGGGATGCCCTTCCGACACACTTTCTGATGTGAATAAATACCCCATCTTTATTTTGTTAAGAGGTTAAAATTAATAAACGACGGGAAAAATTTGGCTGCTGCTTGCGGGAGTATGTTTTAGCATTTTTTTCCGTGGTTGCAAGCAATCAAATTTTTCCACTCAATCTGGCTGCAAAAGTAGAAATTTAATATGACAATCTTCTTATTTACCTAAAAAAAAGGATAAAACAGGATTGATGTGTTAAGCCCTTTCTCAGCGAGATTCAGGACTTTTAAAGGTTGACTGAAAAGTCAAGCGAGGGCGAGGTAAAGCAAAGACGCCAAGATGGAACCTATAACCGGACCTGCAACCGGAACCCAGGCATACCACCAGCCGCTATCGCTTTTCCCTTTGATTGGCAGGAGGAAATGTGCCAGGCGAGGGCCGAGATCGCGGGCAGGATTAATAGCATAACCTGTAACTCCGCCCAGCGACATACCTATACCCACCACCAGCAAAGCGACTGGCATGGCTCCAACCGATCCCAGTCCAATTTTTACATGCGAAAAGGTGTCACCTTCAAACGAAGGCCCGGCAATGTTAAGGATTACAAAAATAAGGACAAATGTTCCGATTATTTCGGCCAATGTATTGTGAAACAGGTTTTTAATAGCAGGCATGGTCGAAAACACTGCCAATTTTGCATCGCTGTTGTCGGTAATGTCGAAATGGTTTTTAAAGAACAGATAAACGAGCACAGCACCCAGAAAAGCACCAGTGATTTGTGCGACGATATATCCTATAACCAGCGACCAGGGAAACATACCGGCAACCGCTAATCCGATAGTTACTGCCGGATTAAGGTGAGCACCGGAATGGGGTCCGGCAACAATTACACCTGCAAATACTGCAAATCCCCATCCGAATGCAATGTTTACCCAGCCGGCTCCGTTACTCTTGGTTTTAGTTAAAATGGTGTTGGCCACCACGCCGCCTCCCAAAAGTATCAGTATGGCGGTTCCTATAACTTCATAAATTAATGCTTTTTCCATGTTTTTTTTTATTCGGTTCTAATGTTAATTCTATGGGTAATACTATTGCCGGAAGTCAGAAGACGGGAGTCGGAAGATACCCTGAAAACTATTTTTCCAAAGCAAGTAACACAAAGCACGACAATTATTCTTCAAATTATTTTCCATTGGCAGAATGCAATTTCGTTTAGCAAACACTCCGGTTTCCCAACTCCGGTCTCCCAACTTCGGTTTCCCAAGTCCGGTTTCCCAAGTCCGGTTTCCCAAGTCCGGTCTCCCAACTTCTGACTTCTGACTTTTGTCTTCTGATTTTTGACTTCTGTCTTCTGACTTCCAACTTCCGGTTTTTTAAAACCATTTCCCTTCAATTCGTGTCAGAAACTTTTATTCCTTCACCCATGATTTAGCGCGGTTCACGGCATCTGCCCATTCCGCTTTCATCTTGTCAGCCTGTTTGGACTCCATCATAGGATCAAACTGCCGGTCAAGCTGCCATTGTTGTTTCAGTTCGTCCATGTTTTTCCAGAATCCGGTTGCCAGTCCGGCCAGGAAGGCAGCACCCATGGCGGTGGTTTCCGTAATTTCGGGCCTTATAACAGAGCAACCAAGCATATCAGCCTGGAATTGCATCATTAAATTGTTGGAACAGGCACCGCCATCAACACGTAATTGTTTGATATTCATATCTGTATCGAGTTCCATTACCCTCAGTACGTCCATAGTCTGAAATGCAATACCCTCGAGGGCTGCCCGTGCAATATGCGAACGGTCGGTTCCGCGGCTCAGGCCAATCATCATGCCACGTGCATATTGATCCCAGTATGGCGCACCCATTCCTGTAAAAGAAGGCACAAAATACAAGCCTCCGTTGTCATTTGCTTTAGCAGCCAGGGCCTCAACTTCCGATGATGATTTAATGATACCAAGGCCATCGCGCAGCCATTGTACCACGGCACCACCCATAAAAATGCTTCCTTCGAGGGCATAGGTGGTTTCACCATTAATTTGCCAGGCAATGGTGGTTAAGAGTTTGTTTTTCGAAATGAAAGGTTTGTTCCCGGTATTCATGAGCATGAAACAACCTGTTCCGTATGTGTTTTTTACCATTCCTTCTTCCATACACATCTGTCCGAACAGGGCAGCCTGCTGATCGCCGGCAATACCGGAAATTGGAACTTTTGTTGCTAAGAAAGTGGTATTGGTGTAGTCGTAAATTTCGCTGCTCGAAGCAACACGAGGCAGCATCGAAGCCGGGATATTCATCAGTTCGAGCAATTGCGCATCCCACTCGAGGGTTTGAATGTTAAAAAGAAGTGTTCGGCTTGCATTGCTGACATCCGTTATATGAGTGCGTCCCTGGGTGAGTTTCCAAACCAGCCATGAATCGACGGTTCCAAATGCAAGTTCGCCCTTCTCTGCCCTTTCACGAGCGCCTTTCACATTATCGAGAATCCATTTGATTTTTGTCCCGCTAAAGTAAGCATCAATTACCAGGCCTGTTTTCTGACGTATTTCCCCGGCATAACCCATGCTGTTTAATTCATCGCAATAGGAGGACGTGCGCCTGTCCTGCCATACGATAGCATTGTAAACAGGCTCTCCCGTGGTTCGGTCCCAAACTATGGTAGTTTCTCTTTGATTGGTTATGCCAATACAGGCCAGTTGGGATCCGTCGATTCCCATACCAGCTATTGCTTCAGCGGCAACGGCAACCTGGGATGACCATATTTCGTTTGGATCGTGTTCGACCCAACCTGGGTTAGGGAAATACTGCGTGAACTCTTTCTGGGCTACTGAACGGATATTGCCGCTGTGATCGAATATCAAAGCTCTTGAACTGGTAGTGCCCTGATCGAGAGCCAGAATGAATTTTTCCATTTACGATAGGTTTATTTGTTTATAGCTGAAGGATTAACGTTGCGTTCGGTTGAATCCGATTGGAATTTGTAAAAATAGAATAAATAGTGGCTTTGCACTTACAAATTGAATAAATATTTAAGTCAAACCGTGGCTATTCAAGTATATAATTAACAGCCACATTCTTAAAATCACAGATCTCATTCTGTATCCATTGATCATCACGATTTAGTTCTTTCGCCATAATCGCTGCTACCTCGGGAGCAATGCGCAGGCTTTCCGCCGCGTCGAGCAGCAGGCATCTTGTCCTGCGCGAAAGCACATCTTCGATCGTGCGCGCCATTTCATTCCTTACAGCCCAAACCACCTGTGCTTTGCGTAAGCCGAGTTTCGTGCTCAGGATGTCTTCCAGTCCGACTTTAGCGTTTACTAAATTCAGAATTAGCTCGCGATCCGTCCCGTAGAAGTTAAGCGGGTCATCTACATCTGCATTTTTCATGTAGCCATGCAACCTGAGGTTTCGGGTTTTTGACCGTGTTGTTTTC
>CAIXAQ010000230.1 GCA_903917425.1 uncultured Bacteroidales bacterium | reverse complement strand
TTTCCAACCATATAATAACTAAACACATCCTCTGGATATTTTTTGCTGTATTGATTAAATATTTCAATGGAAGAAGTATAATTACCTCGCCGCAAACCGACAGGTGGGGCACCTGGATCAGCATTTTGGTACCGGTTAAAAATAAACAGGGTAAAACTCTTGCCATTTTCGCGATGGATATCAATGCAAAATCATGGAACCGCACCATCTGGCAACAAGTGGCAGAATCTTCTTTACTGGCTGTAGTAGTACTCATGCTTTGGTTTGTTGCATTACGTTACATTTCGAAAAACAGGCATCTCGAAAGCGAAATCAACGTCAGGCTGGATACGGCTAAAGCACTGTCGGAGAGCGAGGAACGCTATCGACTGCTATACGAAAATGCATCAATCGGTATATACCGTACCACTCCCGACGGGCAGGTATTGCTTTCGAATAAAGCACTCGTCAAAATGCTTGGGTACAAATCCTTTGAGGAATTGAAGCAACGTGATATCGATAAAGACGAATTCGATCCCGATTATTCACGCGCAGAGTTCAAGAAGGTGATGGAAGAAAAGGGAGAAATTTATGGACTCGAAGACATCTGGAAACGCCGGGACGGAGAGATGGTTTACATACGCGAAAACGCAAAGGCCGTCCGCGACAACCAGGGTAAGGTTATTTATTACGATGGTACTATTGAGGATGTAACAGACCGGAAACTTACCGAAAAAGCCCTTCAATACAGCGAAGAGCGATTCCGACAGATAGCCGAGCAAAGCCGCGAAGTGGTATGGGAAGTGGACAAAAACGGGTTATATACTTATATAAGCCCGCTTTCGGAGAGTGTATTGGGGTATAAACCGGATGAATTGGTCGGCAAAAAACACTTCTTCGATCTTCACCCGGAAGGTTCGCGCGAAGATTTCAGAAAAACTACCCTTGAACGATATCTGCGAAAAGAAAATTTTCACGATTACATCAGCCAGATGATCAAGGGGAACGGCGATTACATTTGGGTGATCAATAACGGAGTTCCTATTGTTGATGAAATGGGGGAACTGGTAGGGTATCGCGGCGCCGGCAGCGACATAACCGAACGAATTGAGAAAGAAAAATTGCTGAAAAAACTTACGTTAGCAGTTGAACAAAGCCCTGTTTCGATAATACTGACTGATATTAACGGCTCAATTGAATATGGAAATCCAAAGGCCTGCGAAACAACAGGTTACCAACTTAGCGAGTTAATCGGGCAAAACCCGCGCATCCTGAAATCAGCCGAAAGTTCTGAAGCCACCTTCCGGGAATTATGGGATACAATTTCTTCGGGCCATGTGTGGAACGGTGAACTGCTGAATAAAAAAAAGAACGGCGAATTGTATCGGGAATCCGCAACAGTTTCCCCGATATTCGATGATGAAGGAAATATTATTAATTATCTCGCTGTAAAAGAAGATATTACAAATATCAAGAAACTGGTTTCCGAATTGCAGGCTGCCAAAGAAAAGGCAGAATCTATTGATTTATTGAAATCGGCTTTTATAAAAAATATTTCACACGAAATCCGCACACCTCTTAATGGTATAGTGGGAATGAGCGAGCAGATAGTAAAACCAGGCGTTTCGCAGCCCGACAAGGAGCAGATGCTTGCCTACATCCGGGAAAGTAGTATGCGTTTGTTAAATACAGTAAACAGTTACCTCGATATTTCACTGATAGTTTCGGGCAATGCCGATATTCTTGTTCAGGAATTTGATGTAAACCAACTGCTTACCGAAATTAAAAATGAAATAAGTCGTGAATGTTTATCGAAAAACCTGGACTTACAAAGACAAATCCCGGCTGAACCGGAAAGTTTCACTATAAATACCGATTCCGATATCCTTCATAAAATCCTGATGCATCTGCTGAATAATGCAGTAAAATTCACTGAAACCGGCTTTGTAAATTTCGGCTATGAAGTAAAGAAGGATGAAATCGAATTTTTCGTAAAAGACAGTGGCATCGGTATTGAGAAAAGTTTTCTGCCGGTTATTTTCGAAGTATTCACCCAGGCAGATGTTTCTGACACGCGGTCGTACGAAGGCAGCGGACTTGGTCTTTCAATCGCATTTCACCTGACACATCTGCTTTCGGGCGAAATAAGGGTTGAATCCGAAAAAGGGAAAGGAACATCCTTTTTCCTGACATTTCCAATCAACAATTTAACGTAGAGACGCGAGGCATCGCGTCCATTGCGTGGAGACGCGAGAGATCGCATCCATGGCGTAGAG
>CAIXAQ010000229.1 GCA_903917425.1 uncultured Bacteroidales bacterium | reverse complement strand
AGCTGAATCGAAAACAGTTTCCTGGTTATAAATGATAGGATTATTGGTGATGCCAAAATCGGTATTGAAGCTAATGTTTGCAAAGGAAGACGGATTCCAGTAAGAAATGCCTGCACTTATACTCTGTGAATTTTCAGGAATCAAATGAGAATTTCCAATTACCTGGTAAGCCGGATTACTTGTGTTCTTAAGTGGTACAAGGTCGTTGAATTCGGGTGCCGAAACAGTATTTGTATATCCCACATCCAAACGCATATTATTCTTGAATTCGTAATTCAGATTCAGATTCGGGATAAGGTTCGGGTATGTTTTGGCTACACCTATGGTGTCCCAGGGTTGGCCTGCATCAGTGGAATATTGACCGTTAAGTTTTAACTGCTGGACTGCCAAACCGAACGAGGCATTTATCCCGTTAAAAGAGTATCGTATCACAGAGCCTACCCGGTTGTATGTGGTTACCTGTTCGTAATAGTTGCTGAGGCTGTCGATATTTACTTCACTTCCAAACGGATAAGCCTGCCTGTTACTTTTATTTGCAAGGCGGCTGTAATTATAGAAAAACTCAAGGTACCATTTTTTCGACAAGGGTTCAGTATACAATGCACTCGACTTTATTTCTTCCACATTTTTGTCGTTGTTGATGAATTGTCTTATTTGATCCGAAGGAGTATTTGCCTCAAAAAAATCGTTTATCGAGTTGTAATTCTCTGTTCCATCGCTTAAATTCGTATTGTAACCGCCGCTTACGGCAAACGAACGGCCCTTCTTTTTGAATAAATGCCTGTATATGGCTGCCGAAGTTATATTATAGGATCCCAAATCTGTATTGTTATCGAGGTTTAGCGAATTATAGGGTTTAAGTTCTAAATCGGAAAACATCTGGTTTTTAAGAGTCTGGTTAATATTGGAAGAATAGCGGAGATTCGCTTTTGCTATTAGTTTGTTGGAAGAGTCGAATTCCTGCTCGAAACGTGTCCCCAGGCTATGGCTCGATCTGAAATCGGAATTGTTGAGGGTGTCCTTTTGAGTAAAAGTGGTATTTTCGTCAACGAAGGTTTGCCGGGAACTTGTCTGCAAAAAATCAAGCTGTGTCTGATTGTAGAAATAGCTTGCGTTAAATTTAGTTTTTTTATTATCGTAGTTAAAATTGGTTCCGGCACCATAGTTTTCGGTAAGTCCCTTTCCATCGTAATTATTCACAGGCGAATTGTTGCCGTCAAAATAGTAATTACTACCCCCGTTGTTATTAAATCCGAAGTCGCCATTATCATAATCGTTAAATGAGTTGTTTCCTTTAAATTCGCCGTAATCTTCCCAGTTCACCCCGGTTTGATTGATGTTATTACCATACCCTATAACCGAAAACTGGGTTTTATCGTTAAAACGATTGTAGTTACCGCGCCCGGCCCATCGCTCCTCGTTGCCGGCAGCTAAGGTTACTTTTCCAAACGAACCTTTTTTAAATTCGTCCTTCAGTTCGAGGTTCATGGCTTTTTCTTTCGATCCGTCGTCAATCCCGGTAAGTTTCGATTGTTCTGATTTTTCGGTGTAAACCTGTACTTTCGAGATGGATTCGGCACCCAGGTTTTTGGTAATGCTCTTGGGATCGTCGCCAAAAAAGGTTTTCCCGTCCACATAAAGTCGTTTCACATCCTTGCCTTGCGTACTTATGTTGCCATCGGCATCTACGTTTATACCGGGAAGACGGCGCAGCAGATCTTCAACCGTTGAGCCTGTAGGTACTTTAAAGGTGGTGGCGTCGTATTCAACGGTATCGCCCCTCATGCGTAAGGGTGCCTTTGCGGCACGTATCACCACTTCCATCAGCATTTGCGAAATGGGTTTCATGCTTATAGCCTGCAAATTGTTGACAGCGGTCGGCGATGGATTTAACAGAATTTGTATCGGCAAATAGCTCATATGCTGAGCTTTGAGCAAATATTTGCTATTTTTCACATTAGGAAAAGAAAATTCGCCCTTGTCGTTACTCGAAAGAAAGTTGACCAATGACGAATCGGCGTTGTTGAGCAACATAACCGTGGCAAACGGAATAGGTATGTGCAGGGTGTCCTGTAAAACTCCTTTGATGGTAGTGCGTGCCGGCACCTGGGCCTGTGTATAATTATTGAAAATCAGTGTCAGAATAAACAACAATTGGAACTTAATCCGCATACTAACAATACTTTAAATGATTGAGAAAAATGACTATTTAACAGTGATAAAAGTAACGGTCAAAAACAGATTTATAGTATTGATATGTTATAATAAATTTAATGTGTTAATTTGAAAATGCGATAATGCGATAATGCGATAATTTGATAATTTGAAAATTTGAAAATGCGGGAATGTGGGAATGTGGGAATGTGGGGATTTGAAAATGTGGGGATACGAGAGGCAAAAATGCACCGGACGAAGTGGAAGTATGATAATGCTGGAATTTATGCACCTGCTAAAAAGAAGGACCCTGAAATGGCTGTTGCAAAGCGTGAAGGCATATTTGTAAAACAGAAGGTTCACCTTCAGTGTATCATAAAAAACCTGAAAGGCGCGTCCCTTCAGGTTTTATGTTTTCCGGTCCGGGATTTGAATCTGGTATTTAAATCCGGCTACGAATGAAATTAATTTCGTTGATAATAAATATCATAAGCGATCCAATCCACAACATATGCGGCAAAGTACACCTGGTGCAGCGATTCGAACAGGGTCTTTATATTCGATACGGACGAACCAATCAAAGCCGAAACCGTGGTTGTGGTGCCATCTTCGAATGTTATTTGTATATCACGTTTCCTGCAAACAGAGGCCTGTGGATCAGGCACTACATCTATAATTGTAACGATGGCGTTAGGCTGCAGGATACCATTCAGGTAGATTTCAGGTTTGGTGTT
>CAIXAQ010000228.1 GCA_903917425.1 uncultured Bacteroidales bacterium | reverse complement strand
TTCGATCCATTACAGATAAATATAATCACGAAAGTAAAAATACTTGAAGTCAATAGTGATGATACCTGTAGCATTGATTTTGCCCGGTAATCCCTTTACTTGACCCAGAAAAATTTCTATAATTAACAGTATGCTGATAATCAGGGATATAAAGTGACACTACTTTTAAAGCGATCATTTACTTCCTAAAACTAAACGTATGACAGACTACAAAGCACTCACGCTCGAAGTAATCGCACTTGCAAAGGAAACCGGGAAATTTCTGCTCCAGGAGATAGATAAAGTTAAAATATCGGATATCGAAGTAAAAGGATTGCACGATTTTGTAAGTTATGTGGATAAAACGGCTGAAGGCAGGATCGTTGAACGACTTTCGGAGCTATTGCCTGGTTCCGGATTTATTACCGAAGAAGAAACGGCTTCATTTCGAGGCGAACGTTTCAACTGGATTGTAGATCCTTTGGATGGCACCACCAACTTTCTTCACCATATTCCTTTATTTTCGGTCAGTATTGCATTGATTGAAAATGATGAAATTGTAATCGGGGTGGTTTACGAGCCAAATTTAAACGAGTGCTTTTATGCCTGGAAAGGAAGTAAAGCCTATTTGAACGAAAAAGAAATTCATGTTTCGGACGAAAAGGAACTTAAAAACACTCTGCTCGCTACCGGTTTTCCGTATAAAGATTATGGAAAAATGGATGGTTATATTGAACTATTCACCTGGTTTGCAACGCATACTTCCGGTTTACGCCGGCTTGGTTCGGCTGCAGTTGACCTTGCATACACAGCCTGCGGACGGTTCGAAGGTTTTTATGAGTATGGATTGAAAGCCTGGGATGTAGCCGCCGGTGTTTTAATTGTTCAGCAGGCAGGTGGAAAAGTTACCGATTTTAAAGGCGGTACCGACTATATTTTTGGCAGCGAACTCCTGGCTTCTAACAAAGTACTTCATCAGCCCTTGCTCGATGCAGTGAAAATTCATTTCTTAAAATCGTAACACTGCTTACCACAAATTTGTATTTAGGAATGCGGATAAAAAGAATTTTTACGCGCAGGAAAGGGCAGAATTTGTGAAAATTATTGAAAATCAGTATCTTTCAAGCGGTTCAGACCTAATCGTCAAAATAAAACTGAAATACTTTGAATAAAAAATAATATTTCACTTAACAACTAACTAAAATATCGTACATTTATCTCCTTTTCAAGGGAATTGCTTACAAAGTGCTCAACTAACTTCATTATTTTAATTTTATGAAAACAGTTTTGGTTATTGATGATGACTTAATGATCCTGATGATACTAAAACAGTCGATCGTTAAAGCAGGTTACAATGTAATTACGGCTAAAAATGGTGAAGAGGGGATTGCTTTACTCGCAACATCCAAAGTCGACCTGGTACTTACGGATTACCTGATGCCTGGTATTTCAGGAGTTGAAGTATTAAATATTATTAAGCAAAATCAACCCCTGCTTCCTGTAATTATGTTAACCGCTCATGGCGATGTGGAACTCACTATCAAAGCAATACAACTGGGAGCTATTGATTTTATTGAAAAACCAATACAGCCGAAGGAGTTGGTCGAAGTTATCCGGCGCTCGCTCGCAATAAGTGAGCAAAGTGTCAGCGTTTCGCAGCCTTTTTCAAAGGACACACGTAAAGTGCTCGAAGAAAACACTTTGATTGGAAAAGCTCCGGTAATGCGCGAGATTTTTAAGAACATCGGGCGTATTTCGCTCAACAGGGTAAATGTACTCATTAACGGTGAAACGGGTACCGGTAAAGAAATGATTGCAAAACTTATTCACTTTAGCGGGGTAACCCGCGACTACCCTTTCGTAACCGTTAACTGTTCGTCTCTTAACGATGAAGCCCTTTATAATGAGCTGTTTGGCTACGAGAAGGGAGCATTCCCAGGAGCCCACGAAAATAAAAAAGGGAAATTTGAAACCGTAGGAGAAGGTACTGTTTTCCTGGATGAAATCTCTAATCTATCTTTAAATTTCCAGATCAAGCTTTTCCAGGTGTTGCAGAATATGGAATTTGAAAAACCCGGATTACCTGACCTCATTCCTATCAAAGCGCGGATTATCGTTTCCACCAATAAAAACCTTGAACAGTTTATCGCTGAAGGCCGTTTTCGCGAAGAGCTATATTACCTACTGAAAGTATTTTCGATCGATCTTCCCCCTCTGCGAAAGCGTAAGGACGATATAAACGAGTTGACATATTTCTTTATTCAAAAATATAACAGAAAATTAAATAAAAATGTGAACCAGGTTAGTGAAGAGGTGTTCGCAAAACTTAAAAATTACGATTGGCCGGGAAATATAAGGGAATTGGAGAATTCGATACTGCAATCCATGATCGTAAGCAGGGGAAATGTGCTCGAAAAAGACAATATTACCGTTACTCAAAGCGGCAATTCCATGGGAACAGTTACGATTTCGGAACTTAGCACTTTATCAGAGGTTGAAAAAGTTTACATACAACAAGTCTTAAATCAGGTGAACTGGAACAAAATGGAGGCATCACGAATTCTCGATGTTTCGCGGCCTACCTTAAATGCAAAAATCGAAAAATACGACCTTATACGACCTTAACCAATATATTCCTCGTTCATAAGCAATTACACATAGCTAATTTCAGTTTCCCTCACACTATGTTCTTTTGGTCCCGGCTTAGGGCATCCTATTCTTGCATCCGCGAAGCAGGACGACTTGTTTGACATTGAAATTCCTGACACAGCCTGTTCAATTTATTTAAAATTTCTTGTCTTTCACTCCTGAGTCGTGCATTCAGGAAAGTGAAGCAAGTTTGATTCTGTATTATGAAAAGTACAAATATCCTTGTAAAATGATGCACTTTGCGATCCGGCCGCTCCCTTTTCCCTCCCTCAATAGCGATAACTTTACACCGATCAAAATTTAAATTTATTTGGTGTAAACATAATTTACACCTCATTAAAATTTTATGAAATATAATT
>CAIXAQ010000227.1 GCA_903917425.1 uncultured Bacteroidales bacterium | reverse complement strand
GAAAAATATTTTTTCCACTTTTTCGGCATCTATCCAAACCTCAGGAATTATCCCCTGAACTTTTAACCCGAAACGGATATTCTTTTTTACTGCCAGGTCGTCAAAACTCTCCTTGATTCCAACAAGCAACTGAACCATATTGATTTTAGCTGCTCTAAGTTTCATCAATCCGCTTTCGGCCTTCCTGAATTCGAGTAACTGGTTAATAAGAAACAGCAAACGCTTCGTGTTTTTCTCGATATTGTTAAGTGTTTCAACTCTTTTCTCTGCGCCTGCATTTTTCAGGTTGTCGAGATGTCCCAGTATCAGGGTCAGGGGAGTTTTGAACTCGTGCGAAATATTGGTAAAGAACCCCAGTTTCAGTTGGTTCAGTTCATCGATATGTCCTTTTTCAATTCTTTCAAGTTCGAGTTGCTGATTGACTTTTACCCATGATGTGTTGATCCTGATGAAGAGAATTAAGCTTCCGATTATAACCAGCAGGTAGAAGGTATATGCCCACCACGATTTCCACCATGGCGGCAGGATCCTGATTTCGATAGTAGTTGGTTCGGGGCTGATAATCCCGTCGTTGTTCATTGCCTTGACCATGAAAGTATACAAACCGGGACGAAGGTTGGAATAATTTGCCGAATTAACTTCTCTGTATTCCGTCCAGTTTTTATCCATCCCTTTCAGAAAGCAGGAATACTTATACTTCCCCGTGTTCACAAATCCCAGGGCTGAAAAATGAATTTCGAAGTTAGATTGCAGGTTGTTCAGTGTGAGCCTCCTGAGAAGAAATAACTGTTCATTTATTGGGCTGCCGGGTTCTCCGACTTTCACTTGCCGGTTCGAAATATACAGATCGGTAAGCAGTATTCCAGGGATATTATTCTCAATAACAAGCCCTCCAGGTATAAATGCATTAAACCCATTGCTGCCGCCAAAATATATTTTGCCGTCACGCGCCTTTAATGCTGCCTTCTGGCTGAATTCATTGCCTTGCAAACCATCAGCAAGCGTGTAGATTTTAATTTTCTTTGTAACCGGATCATACTGAACCAACCCCTTATTAGTCGAAAACCAGAACTGCAGGTTGTTATCCTGAATTATGCCGTTAATAACGTTATCAGGTAATCCGTTAACGGATGAAATGTTAGTAAAGGTTTGCGTTTCCTGGTTAAGCACACTCACACCTCCACCTTCGGTCCCTATCCAGATTTTACCATCAACGGCTTCAAGCAATGATAAAACCCTGTTATTCCCAAGCGATGAGGTATCAGAACTTGAGTGAAGGTACAATTTAAACTCGCTTGTTTCCGGATTAAACCGGTTTAGCCCCCGGTTTGTCCCAAGCCAGAGATTTCCCTGCCGGTCGGTACATGACACTTTTACTGTATTATTCGAAAGTTTTGAGTTGGATGATACATACCTGCTTAATTTCCCTGTTTTATGATCAAGTATGTAAACACCTCCAAGACTTGCGATACAGAGTTTGTTGTTAGCTGTTTCGCTGATCGCGTAGATGCTCGATTTTTCAAGTGAATTTGTAATGTCGTCATTATGACGGAATTTCCTGAATGTACCCTTCTTTTT
The DNA here is from genome assembly GCA_903917425.1 of uncultured Bacteroidales bacterium. GTDB lineage: Bacteria > Bacteroidota > Bacteroidia > Bacteroidales > UBA4417 > UBA4417. The sequence goes on along the minus strand of CAIXAQ010000227.1, from coordinate 10,772 downwards.
ATCCAGAATAAGAATTCCATTACCAAAAGTCCCGATCCACATATATCCTTCATGATCTTCATAAATTGCCAGAACAGTGTTGGTACTGGATACATTGTTATCGGAAGTACCAATGGCATAGGATTTAAATTTTTCAGTTACCGGATTATAAAGATTCAAGCCGCCCAACGTTCCTATCCATATATTCCCTTCCTTATCCTCGTAAAATGTTCTGATATGGTTATCAGAAAGGCTTTCATCGTCATAAACATGGTGCTTCACAGGAATGAATTTCCAATCGAATGGGCTGTAATAATTCAACCCGCCGTTATAGTTGCCAACCCATAATCCTTTATTTTTATCGATGAAAATATCGTAAACTGAATTATTACTAAGCGTATACGGATTATTAGGATCGTTTTTGCCTGAGGTCATAGTCCCATTAATCGGATTATAAAAGGTAAGACCGCCCCCATCGGTGGCAATCACCATCTTTCCATCAGGCATACGTTTTATATCGAGGACCTGGTCGTTAGTAAGACCCGAATTGGCCGTATTCAGTTCTTCAACCTGGTGGCTTTTCTTGTTGTATATTATGATGCCAGTTGTTGTTCCCAGCCAGATTCTTTGTTCGCTTTCGTTGAAAAGGCATAATATTCTTGAGTTAACAAAGCCCTTTGATGAAAAAACCGGGCGAACCTCGTTCTTAAGCTGGTCGTAAATAAACAAACCGCCCAATGTTCCTAGCCAGAGTTGATTATCGTTTTCAAAAAGCATCGCATTGACCCGGTCGATCTGAAATTCTTTTGATAGTTTGTCAGGAAGGTGAATCCGGATGAGTTTACGGTTCTTTTCATCAACTTTGTATAAGTCGTCTTTATGTGTGCCGGCCCAAATGATGCCTTTGCTGTCTTCGGCTATGGACTGGATGTTATCGCGGTCAACGGAATCCGCATCCTTTGAATCAGAGATGTATGTTTCGAACGAATCGAATTCCTGGTTGTATTGGCTTAATCCGCCTTCCTGGGTCCCAACCCACATCCTTCCCCTGGAATCATTAAAAATTACATTGATATAGGCATTTCGCAGCCCACTGTTATTATTGTCATATATGCGGAACGAATACCCATCGAACCTGTTAAGACCACTTCGTGTCCCGATCCAGATGAAGCCATTATTGTCTTCATTTATGGTATATACCGAATTGTGAGATAACCCATCGTTAGTATTGAGATGCCGGAAGAAGAGATTTTTTACCTGGCCGGCTGCAAAGAAAGGCCAGAGGGCAAGGCACACGAATACCAGAACCCATGAGGCAGCTGTCCTAACTTTCATAACCGGCGAATTTATTATCCAAAAATAGGTGTTTTTAACCAACGATATCTTTCCTGCTGAAATATTTTATCAGTTTGTAACGGTTGGCGTTCAGCAAACGCATATGGTCGGTTAGGGGCGTATAATATTTGTAGTCGTTGTCGACTATGCCTTTATTGGAATCATTGTTCGACGGATCAGCGGTTTTGTCAGTCGGGTCATTATCCATGTACCTGAACCAATGCCAACCCACACAATTATTCATCTGTAACAAGCCAATACAAAAATTTTCATAGAAGATCCCCCTGTCATTCTGCGTTCTGACTGTCCAGCCTGCACCTGAAATATTTGCCAGGCCCGAATCCTCAGCCTTGGTATAAAATTCGGTAATGATGATGGGTTTATCAGTCCAGGCAGCCCACTCACTGAAATGTTTCCTGGCAGGCTCCCACTGGCCGTAATAATTTATGGAGAGGATATCGGCATATCTGCCAGCAGCAGCAATAATCCCCTTGTTATGCTTAGGTTTACCGTGAAGCCTGCTTCCCAGGTACATATGTTTCGGGTCGTACTTCTTTATTGCTGCTGAAACAACCTTATAATACCTTTCGGCTGCAAACCCAAGGAAAGCGCCCCGAATTGAATCGGTTACATCACCTGTTTGAAATCCTTTTTGTTGCAACCAGGTTGTGGCGGCTGCAAAATTCGGGTCGGAAGCATCATTTATTGCCAGGTACTCATCCAGTATTTTTTCATTAAACGCAAGTTCATTGTCCGAAAAGTGTCCGAACAGGTTTGGGTCATTCCTGGTTTCATCAAGTTTTTTAGCAAGGTCATCGCAAAAACTTTCAAAAGAAGGATCGAAAACCGGGAAAGACGGTCCATTGGCATTATCTTTTTTTTGCTGTTTCATGAAAGAGCTGAAAAAATTCCAGATCATCGTATAACTGACCTGAGATTTGTTGGTTTTGTTATTGTACTGGATCAAAGGCACATCCGACCAGCAGCCTGCCCCGTTGAAATCAAGATCAACAACGTCATTGCATGTTTTTACAACCCATTTTTCAGCGGTTCCATATTCCATTTCGAGTGCTTTTTTATTCCGTTCAGAACCACCCGGCCTGATTCCATTTACCCCCACGTGCCAGCAGGCATATCCATCCGGGTCGATGATCCACCAACGGTTGTCAATTTTCTTTGTATAAAATACACCCCTTGATTCACTTTTCAGATCCAAATCCCCACCGTATTTACTAAATGTCTCTTTCTGATCAGGATTGAATCCCCCCAGCGTTCGCAGTGTCACCGCATTAAACCTGGTCCAGTCGGATTGCATAATCTTACCTTCAACCCTGCTCCATTTTTTCGCCTCAACTACAACCGGGTTATTTATAGTTACAATTCGATGCGATGAACATGAACTGATGATAAAAACAAAACAAAAAATAATGCGATTTATATTGATGAATTTCATGATATATTCATTATTAGCGTAGTATAGTTACAGATTTACAGGATGAATGTCCCCCACAGCTTACTTTCAGGTAATAAATCCCAGGTACCAGTTGATTTTTTTTCAGATTAAGGAGTATCTTCAATGACGTGCCATCTGTATTGAATTCTTCCTGATAACAGATTTTATTTTCGGTATCATATAGCGAAATACTTGCTTTATGAAAATCAAAATCAGCAACTTCTATTGTGATATATTCTTTCGCCGGGTTAGGATAAACTTTGAATGAATTCGACCAGGGTGCAAATTCCACCGCATTCGGGCCCTGGTATTCGAATGCACCCCTGTCGGCAACACCGTAAGTCGGCACTGCGGTACCTTCGAAATCGATTTTCGGGGCGCCGGGCACTATCATTCCTGAGTTTATGGCAGGAGAAGTTTCTTTAAGCCTGAACCCGGTTAAAGAATCATAGGTATTATATGTCCTGTCAGGTGAAATAAACTGAGGATCAACGGTTAAAATATGAGGATCATTTGGCAGATTAATGAGGTTAGGCCCATAGAAAATATTATAGTCAAACACATTGCCTGTGCTAGTGCCCAGGTCGATAGTGGCACCTGTACCCATTACCTGGAAAATGTTGTTATAATATTTGGTATTTGATGAGTACCCTTCCCAGCTTTTATGCCATATAAGATGGATATTGGCCAGGCTGGGTTTGCAGTATATCGTATTGTTGTATATCATGGAGTTATTAGCTGAGCCGGAAGTACGGATGACATGGTCGTTGTTGTTTGCCATTACATTGTACCTGATAACCGTGCCGTCATTAAAATTACTGCCCGGGCCACCGGTAAGAAGTATGGCTCCATACCCGTTATCGTGGCTATAATTGTATTGAATGGTGGTATATTTCGAGTTGTAATCGCTGTCGAACCCACCGGCATCGTCGTCACCACTGTTGTATTTTGTCAGGCAGGCCTCGTTGTACTGCCAGAGGGCATAATTGGTATTGAAGCTGAAACTTGCGTTGCCCGAGCCCTTAATAGCACAATTATTAAAAAGATTATATTCCATCAAAGGCTTGTAGGCTACCCGAACGATAAGTGCGTTTGCACCCGTTCGTTCGAAAGTGTTATTTCGGAAAATCATATTCCTGCTTGGAGTCCAGTTGCCATCGGAAGTCGAAGTCCGGGTACTCCACGACGAACGGTTTGAAATACCGGTGCGGTCTACATCATGTATATAACAGTCTTCCACTACCAAAGTGTCAAAATAGGTTGGTGTTCCGGATCCTGTGATATCAAAAAAAACACCGCCGTTATTTTTCGATATTTCTGTGTCCATGCTTCCGTTTATATCGGATAATTCAAGCCTGCGAAGGATAATATGCCTTACTATTCCCATGTCTTCTGCCTGAATAAAGACACCCCGCCTAAAAGCAACCGTATCACCCCAATTTGTAATGTGAAGGTCCTGTATCTCAATGTATTGCTGGTTCGTTAACTGAACAGTATTTTCAAATTGTCCATTACCATCAATCACCGGGTTACTGCCGGATCCGTATTTGCCGACCAGGATTGGTTTACCGGCTGCTCCACTGCCACTGAATCTTAGCTGACCCTGCCAGGTTACACCAGATTTCAGGAGGATGCTGTCGCCCGGTTCGAACGCAGAAATACAGACCTTTTCGAGCGTTTTCCATGGTTTGGAAGGACTGGCAGCTGTATTGTCATCATTTCCGCTAATAAAATCGATATAATATGCTCCTGTCCTGTGAACGGCAGGCTGACCTTCAGTAAGTTCAAGCAGCGGCAGTTTCCCTGAAGCATTTTCCTTGGAGTGCCATTTGGTGTCAATTGTTGAAACACCCCCGGCTACATCTTTCAATATAAATGCCACACTCTTTCTCCCCTGGCTGACTGCCTGGTTAATGTAATTGGTCACATTCCAGGCATAATATTTTTCGCCTGCTTCAAGCTGAAGGTCCCCGATATAAGTGCCTGGTGGACGTGTATTACCGATGAGCGTTTCTTCCAGCCAGGTGGTATCAGTAAAATAGATCTGTACTTTTTTCGATTCCAAAACCTGTCCGTAAATTTTTACCTGGGCAAGGATATAGGTTGTATCGCGTGAACCTAACAGGAATTTAATATACGTTTCACGGGTAAACTGATCCGATGAAACACTTTTTCTTGTTTTGAGCGAGTCAGGATCGATCATGCCGTATGGTTCAGCAGCCTTGGGGCCGCTGGCATAAATGTAACAATCGTCAGAGGGAGATATAACTACCTGGGCATCAACCTGAAAATAGGCTAAAAGCAGCAACATTGTTAGCGTTGTCCGGTTGTTCTTAAAAGGAAGTAGTCTTACTAATCTGCTGGGAAACATCTTAAATTTTTTTATAGCCTGTACTTTTTATCGACTAAAGCTGAGTACTCTTAGTTATATCCCGGATTTTGCGGGAAACCTCCCATTGCATCAATTTCTGACTGTGGTATGGGCCAGCTTGTATGGAAATCCTGTATGTTTGTCCTGGCAGAATACCAGGCCGGGTCAGTAGCAACAATTCCACGGAACATGGTAGTGCCTCCTGTTGCCCTGACGCGTTCGACCAGAAGACCTAAGCGTTTGAGGAAAAACCAGCGCCTGCCTTCGAATGCCAACTCTCTTGCATGTTCTTCTATCAGGGTTTCTTCATCCATTGTAGCCAGAGTCTGGTTTGGGTCAGTGGACAGAATACGGCTATGCCTGAGCGCATTGATATAAAATAGTGCTTTGGTATTATCGCCCAGTCTCATATATGCTTCTGCAGCCATAAGGTAAACTTCAGCAAAACGGTATATATAAAAATTATTGAAGGAACGGGTCGTATTGGGAATTTTAACCCAGTCGAAGTATTTTTTACATCCAACGCTTACGTTTTTAAAGAAATTTGTACCCGAAAGAGTTGCAACTTTTGAATTATATTTAAGTGTATCGCCAAATTTGTAAGGCAGGCTGGTAAAGTTACAGGTTTCATCGTTAAACGTATAATAGTGTTGCCACCAGGCATTCCACCTTTTATCATATTTGGGGTTATACAAACTCAATAGGTACTCATTCGGGAAAACCCGGGCCCAGCCATAACCGCCGAATTCGGAAACCTGCTTTGTTCCTGGTGTCACTGCTTTATAATCAGCAGTAAAAACAAGCGCCAGCCTATGGCCCGATGGACCACCTGAGGTCGTACTAACATCCGCCCCACCGACTGCAAACTCGTCAAATTGCATGACATATATGGATTCCTTGGTATTATCGCGTGAATCCTTTGTGAAAATTGAAGCAGGGTCAACCAATGAATAAGGACCTTCCTTAATTAGTTTTTCGGCAAGTGTAGCTGCCGTCTGGTAATCCTGACGCCACAGTGCAACATCAATGCGCAGAAACAAAGCTGCTCCAAGTCCATACCGGCCAGAACTTACTGTCCAATCATTGTCAAAGTAACTGATAGCAGTATCAAGATCAGCTATAATTACCTTATATACATCCTCTTTCGATGCGACCGTGAATGACCGGTTTTCGACATTGTTCACAGTGGTAGGTTCAAGGTTAAGCCAGATATTATCAAATTTCCTCACAAGCCAGAAATACGAATTGGCCCTATGGATGTACGCTTCGCGAAGTATTTTCTTTTTATCGGCTGGAAGCATACTGGTTACTTCGCCGTATGTAATAATGTTATTTGTCCGCTCAATTAAACGGTATTCTTTTTTCCACCAATTGCTTACCACTCCCTGGGTCGGGAAACTGAGGTCGGGCCTGTAGCGTGCGACACACTGGTTAAGAGCTGCACGCATAAAGTCGATATCGGTGCCACAATCACCTGCAACGACAGCAAAGTCGCTGCTTTCGTTATCGTCGACCATTGCTCGTTCAAGATTGTATAAACCGGTAACCGCCGCCTGCAATCCGTCTTCGGTATTGTACAGGAATTCCGTTGTTACTTCCGAAGGATTTTCTTCAATCAGAAAGTCGGTACAACCTGAAAGAAAGAAAGAAAGAAGAAAGAAGACCAGCAGGGATATATTAATGTGTTTCATTTTTTGCGGTTTTAATGTTCATTAAAAACTAACATTGAGGCCAAGTGTGTAATTAACCGTTTCCGGATAAGAATCCGGATTTGTCTCCGGGCTGAGCGACATGTAATTGGTAATAGTAATCAGGTTGTCGCCGCGTAAATAAACCCTGACGGATGAAAGTTTAGCCTTTTTGACCCAGCCCTGTGGAAAAGTGTAAGCAAGTGTCACATTAGTAAGCCTTACGTAAGAAGCATCCTGGTAGTCGAGTGTGCCGCGGTATTCGGATGTAACTGTTTCGTGGGGCCTGAAGGTAGTATTGGATGGGTTCTCGGGAGTATAATAATCGCGCTTTATCCCGTTTTTGTATCCCTGAAGCGACCCTCCATAATTGACATCCGACATGAACGGACTGCTTTTCATTACTCCTGAAATGCCATATATATCAGCCGAAAATTCAATATTCTTATAATGGAAAGATGTGTTGAATGAAGCTATAAACCTGGGATCCCGCTTTATCACCACCCTGTCGTCGGCACTTATAATACTGTCGCCATTAGCATTTACAACTTTCACATCTCCAGGCCTGGCCTTAGGCATTGGGGAACCGGCGATATTGTCCTCAATCTGCCAGATTCCGTCAAATTTATAATCATAGTATACATTTACAGGCTCACCAATAAACCATTTGTTTGCCACGTCGTCAATATATTCACCGGTTTGGGTATCGCGAAGTACACCTTTGGTAATTTCATTCGTATTATGAGCAAATGTTCCGCCAATTGACCAGGCCATATCTTTGTTTGAAATGAGGTAACCGGTAAGGCTCGCTTCAAATCCTTTATTCTGGATCTCGCCCAGGTTATCTGGCATGGTTGAATATCCAAGGCTTGTCGGAATGTTCCTGTCGACCAACAGATCGGTAGTAATTCGTTTATACACATCAATGGTACCCTTTAGCTTTTGATCCAGCACTGAAAAATCGTATCCAACATTGTATGTTGCCGTCGTTTCCCACCTGAGATTCGGATTTGGCAAACTCGATCCGGGAAGGTAACCCGTTATCGAGGACCCGTTGCTCACATAAAAAGCATTATCGGCTGTTGCCAGACTTCCATAAGGCGCTATGGCTTCGTTCCCAATCTGCCCGTAACTGAACCTGAGTTTCGATTCATCAATCCATGTAATACTTTTTATGAACGTTTCGTTTTGCATGTTCCATGCAAACGCCGCCGAGGGGAAATAACCCCACTTGTTATTGGTCCCGAAAACAGAAGAGCCATCAGCCCGGATTGTAAAATTAAAAAGGTATCTGTCGCTAAAAATATAATTAACCCTGCCCATGAACGATAGTACATTATGCTCACTCTGTCCCCTGCCAACAGATGATTCAAGAGCAGAGCCCAGGCTGTTAATGCCAAAGAAATCGTTACCCAAAGCATTTGCGGTACTGGTTGTTGATGTAGCTATCCTTGAATCAGCACTTTGCATTAAAGTGATATCAAGCCGGTGAGCTTCTGAGATTTTAGTGTCATAAGTTAGAATATTTTCGAGAACAAAACTACGCTCTTCAGTATGGGTTATCTGCGCAAATCCTTTGCCGAGCACTGCACTCGGATCTTCCTTCGACCTGAAATCCTGTGTTTCCCTCGAACGGACATCATAGCTTCCATTCAGCCTGTATTTCAACTTTTTGACCGGCATTACTTCAAGATAGATATTATATATCCCACGGTTGCCCAGAACAGTATAGCTACGTGTTTTTTCCCAATATAATGGATTAACCGATTTAAAGTCGCCAAGCGGGTAAAGTATCAGCTCGCCATTTTCATCATATATCTTCGCAATAGGTGAAAAAGTGATAAAGTCAGTCCATGAATTGTTCTCCTGGTGCTGGGTGTAATCTGAATAAAAGGTATTCAACCCGACGTTGACATATTTTCCAACTTTCTGATCGAGTGCCAAACGGCCCGTATAGCGTTTATAATCAGAGCTATACCTTACACCATCTTGAAAATAACATCCCAGCGACGCTGCATATTTAGTCATTTCATTCCCCCCGCTCAGCGATACATCGTGTTTGGTCATTAGTACATTCTTTTTAAATGCAAGGTCCATCCAATCGACATATGACTCTTCTTCAATCCCTACTAATTCAACCGGGGTGAAAATCTGGCTATCGGGTTTATACATGCTGGTATCGTTGTAGTTGCCCAGCCAATTATTTCCGGCATTAGCCATATCACCCCTGAAAGCTTCGCGCCTCACCTGGAGATATTCTTCGGGTGAGAAAACCTTAAAATGCGGTTTTACATTCTGAATGCTTATATAACCGTCGTAATTTACCTTGATTTTACCCTTGGTATCCGATCCGCGGCGTGTATTTATAAGGATGACCCCATTCGAAGCGCGGGCACCATATATGGCCTGGGCCGATGCATCTTTAAGAACAGTCAGGCTTTCGATATCATCCACGTTAATCTCGTTTATTGAAGTAACGGGAAACCCGTCGACCACATATAAGGGGCTGGTACTTCCCTTAAGTGAGTTGGTGCCACGAAGAAGAACATTCGAACTGCCTCCGGGTCGAGCACTGCCAACACTTACGGTGAGGCCGGCTACCTGGCCTTTAAGCATGCCCTGAATATCTGACGAAGGTCTGGCTACCATTTCGCTTGACTTCACTGTTGAGACAGAGCCAATCAGGTCGGTTCTTTTCTTTGATCCATATCCAATTACGACCACTTCATTTAACTCCTTGGCTTCAAGATGCATTACTATATCAATTGTATTTTTAGATAAATCGACTTTTGTTTCATGCGATTTAAACCCAATGAAAGAAAAGAGCAGGGTTTGATCTGCCTGCACATTTATGGTATAGAAACCTTTTGCATCCGTTGTTACACCCGAAGAAGTTCCTTTTACTGAAACACTCACACCCGGAAGTGATAAGCCATCTTCTTCCGATGTAACAATTCCCGACACCCTGTTGTTCTGTGCATGCAAACCATTACCTGAAAGCAAGAATAAAAGGAAATACAACAAAATGAAAATTTTCGGTTTCATAAGCTCTGCCATTTATGAGGTTTAAAAGAGAATTATCGAAGGATCAAATGTATACCGAGTTGGTAGTAAATGGGGTTTCTATATTGCTCAACATAGTTGCTCCATTGTCCGAAAGTAAATATAAATGCTTTTATTCGCACAAATAAAGGCTTTTGCACAAATTTATTGTTTCAAAAATGGTTAAAATCCTGCAATTTATTGCCTCAACTTTAGTTTCTATGAATTTTAACCGGAAAGGACGCTAAGGTTTACGCAAAGTTCGCTAAGCCTGATTTGTAATGAATAAACTTTGCGCACTTTGCGTTAAAGAACTTCGAAATTTCATTTTTTGTTTGAACCTGTGGATTTTAATTCATAGCGGTTTATTATAGAAGGGAGAAACAAACTTCGAGTTTTACAACAACGTAAGACTCCATCGATCATTAATTATGAATCGAGCCATGTCAATAATCATGACACACAGAGCAATGATAATCTACATGGCGACTTCCATGTGACCTGTAAAAATAAATAATAACACATTAAACAACAGGTACAATTTACAATATTGCGGCTTAAAATCAGAATAACTTTTCTTGACCTTTTTGCAGGAGATCAAAAAGTTATTTCCGATTTTGCCCGAAAAACAGATTATATCTTAACTTTGACCTAAAGCTGTGTTATAAATGGGGGGTACCATACTGGTATTGAGTATCCTGGCTGTTTTGTGCGGGGCAGAATCCTGGAATGCCATTCAGTTGTTCGGCACAACTAAAGTTGAATTTTTAAAGCAAATACTTTCTCTGCCAAATGGTATTCCTTCACACGATACGATCAACAGGGTTTTTTCACTACTCAAACCCGATAAGTTTGAGTCCATATTTATGAGTTGGGTCGATACACTCAGGGACAAAACTTTACT
>CAIXAQ010000226.1 GCA_903917425.1 uncultured Bacteroidales bacterium | reverse complement strand
TGTATATTTCATGTTTGTGATATTAAAATGTGAACTATTAGACTTTTCAAAGTTAGGAAAATTCTGGCAAGATATCTTGCCGGTTATTCAAATAACAATAATGAGCGAATGCTTGTTTTAGATTGGGGAGAACTAAAATGAGAATGATTTTGCATTCCTGACCCCCAAGCTTCATTTCCACTTTTGCTGATTTGAATGAAGCATTTATTTATTAAATCCGCTTGCACACCTTCCATTTCAATTTCCTTACCTTTGCGCATTCATTCAAACGTATTCATTCACCTATGCAAACAGCCGAACGCAGCTCAGGGCTCGATCCCTCGGAACAAGTGATTTATAACCGATGCCTTTATGCGTACAAAGCAGCCTCCGAAAGGGTAAATGGTAAAATTATTGAACTGGGTAGTGGCGAAGGCTATGGAATTCAGCTTCTTGCCCCACTGGCACAGAATTACCTGGCCGTTGATAAATTTGATACCGATATTTCGGGTCATGCCAACGTGGAATTCAGGAAGCAATTGTTGCCTTCGTTATCCGGAATTGCTGATAATAGTTTCGATTTTGCTGTTACTTTCCAGGTCATAGAGCATATTCAGAATGATAAGGCTTTTGTTGCCGAAATATACCGCGTGTTGAAACCGGGCGGTGTTTTACTGCTAACCACGCCCAACCGGCCTATGTCGCTTACCCGCAATCCGTGGCATTTACGCGAATACACGGCTGCTGAATTAGCCGCGGTTGTTGCCGAAAACTTTGGCAAAGTGGAGGTAAAAGGAGTATTTGGCAGCCCGGCAGTTATGGAATACCACGAACGCAACAAGGTTTCGGTAAAGCGCATAACAAGGTTCGATGTTTTAAACTTGCAATACCGGCTTCCGAGGCAACTGCTGCAAATACCTTACGATATCATGAACCGGCTCAACAGGCGCAAACTCCTGGAAGGCAGTACCGAAACTGTGAATAAAATTTCTTTAGCTGATTTTTTCCTGAAAGATAATACCGAAGACTGTTTCGACCTGTTTGTTATTGCAACCAAATAAAGCAGGATTCCTTGGCGAAGCGTGAATATTGGCGATCTGCTCCGGTAATTCACGTCATAAAAACGTTCAATTATTTTCTCCGTTTAAAAATTGCCAGGCAAATAAAATAGGAAGAAGAGGCAAGCGGAAACAGGAGCAACGACCAGGTAAGAATTCCATACAAATGGAAAATTCCGATGGTTTTTATTCCGGCCATCATTCCCGGATGGAAAGCGAGTTTCACCTGCTCGATAGTGATGTGAAGTTGTTGCTGATTCAGCAGATAAGCCCCAAACTGCATAAATGGAATAATAAGGATAATCTGAAACAAGGCCATGGTCCATTGTACCGATTGCACCACCAGCAAATTCTGGCGAAACAGTCCGGTAAGAAGCAGACTGAGCATAGTGGTTGTTCCGAATACAGGGAATATCCCGCAAATAATTCCGATGGTTATCGAAAAGGCAAGCTTTTCTGGCGATAGACCTTCTGCCGGAACCAGGTGAAAAGGGACCAGGAATTTGTTTATTATCGAATCAACTATTTTCAAGGCTCAGTTTTTGGGTGTTATCTTTTAATTTGATGTTTTTTCTGACATAATATTCGTTAAGGAATTAAAAATATTAAACACAGAACACAAAATGTAAAAGTATTGCAAGCCCCTAACTTTTTCATTTTTAATTTAATGTTATGTGTTTAGTATTCCTTTTTGGCTTCGGCGTGAGCTCAGCCGAACGGTTCTGGCTCGTCCAGGTAAGGTATTTACCGATTCAGTACCTGAATCCGATATAGAAAAGCAAAGGTAACATATGAAGATTCTGATTTGAATAATTTCACGTGGAATCTATTTGATTAAACTACAGCATGGATCCTGATGCCAGTTTTACTTATTTTCCAAAATGTCGAACGCCACATCCAGGTATGAGTAAGCATCTTTGGGCGCATGTTTCATGTATTCCTTGCTGCGATCGGTTCCGAGCCGCACAACAACAGCATTCATCGAAGGGATTATGAAAATATACTGACCAAGGATGCCACGGGCATACACCACTTTATGTTCTTTGTGTGTCAGCATCCAGAACTGGTACCCGTAATAATAACAGGAGTCGCCCTTTTCATCTTTGAGCCAGGTTGCAGGTGTGGTGGCCTTTGCAAGGTAAGCTTTGGGCACGATTTGTCGTTGGTTGACCTGCCCGCTGTCGAGCACTAACTGACCGATACGAGCGAAATCACGGGCAGTGCTGTTGAAGCAGCAATAGGCTTTTTCGGTGCCGTCTTTCCGGTCGAGACTCCAGTATGCGGGGTATTCGGCACCCAAAGGTTGCCAGAGTTTTTCGGAAGCATAGTCCGAAAGCGTTTTACCCGATGCTTTTTCGATGATGAGTCCGAGTAATTGGGAATTGCAACTCTGGTAATTAAAAACTTTGCCTGGTTCACTCGTCACTTTCAAGCCAAGTACCTGTTCAGCAAGGTGTTTGCCGTAATATGCCTTAGTGGTTTCCGAAAACAAACTCGAATAACCTTCTTCCCATTCAATGCCCGAACTCATGGTAAGCAGGTGTTTGATGCGGAGGGTAAACCCGTTGGTGTTTTTGAAATCTTCCAGGTAATCCGTTACCGGTTGTTCAACACTTTTTATTTTGCCTTCGTCGAGCAGGCAGCCGATCAAAATGGAGAGAATGCTTTTTGAGGCAGAGAAAGAGTTGCTGTGGGTAGTATCGCTTGAGCCGTCCCAGTATGCTTCGAACCTGATTTTACGGTCGTGGATCACTACAAAAGCGGTGGTTCCGAAAGTGTCGAATAGGGCTTGTTGCGGCGCATTCAACTTCATGGTATTATAAAGCGAATCGTGCTCCCAGGGGATGGGTTTGGCATTAGCCACCCGCCTGTTTGCGAATATTTTATAATCATCAATGTTGGCGTGTCCGTGAAGTATGGCCTGCCGGATGTAAACGGGGCTGAGCGCAACGATCAGAAGCAGGAAAACTGAAACAAACAGCAGAATGCGTGTAGTTTTCTTTTTCATGATGTCCTAAATTAAATGATTGTTCCGCAAAATTATTTCCATTTCCATTTGCATGGATTGAGCTTCGAGGCCGGCTTTTTCGGCAAAATCAGTTCCTGAAGAGGCAAAAAGAATGCTTCGGGATGCATTTATCAGTAAGCCGCAATGATCGTTCAAGCCGAATTTCGCAACCGCATTCAGGTCGCCGCCTTGCGCCCCCACACCCGGAACCAGTAGAAAATGACCGGGTACGATGCGGCGGATTCCTTCGAGCATTTCGGCTTTTGTGGCACCCACTACATACATTATATTATCCGGGGTGCCCCATTTTGAAGTACGTTCCAACACGCGTTCGAAAAGGCGGGTTTCGTCAGCGGAAGCGAACAACTGAAAATCATTGGATCCTGCATTTGAGGTTAATGCGAGAATGATTGCCCACTTCCCGTCGAAAGCCAGGAAGGGTTGTACCGAATCGGCGCCCATGTATGGAGCAACGGTAACAGCATCGAAACTGAAACCGGAAGCCTGCTTGTCGAAAACCGATATGGCATATTGTGTGGATGTATTCCCGATATCTCCGCGTTTGGCATCTGCAATGGTGAAAACTTCATCCTTGAAATTTTCCAGGTAATTCATCGTCTTCTCCAGGCTTATCATGCCTTTGATGCCACGGCTTTCGTAAAATGCAAGGTTTGGCTTGTACGCAACCGTGTAAGCGATCGTGGCATCGATGATTTGTTTATTGAACTCGAAAACAGGATCTTGCGAAGAATGAAGGTGTACCGGAATTTTATTCAGGTCGCTGTCGAGGCCCACACAGAGGAAGGATTTTTTTTTGCGTATCAGGTTGAAAAGATCTGTTCGGTTCATTGTTGGATAGGGTTTTTTCTGATGTTAATCTATTGGGTAAAATGTCGGAAGACGGAAGACGGGAGTCGGAAGTCACACTAAAAACTATTTTATCCCATATAAGTAGCTTATTGTAAGATAATTAATGTTCTTCGACTTGTTTTCCATTGGCAGAATGTAATATCAGGTTGGCACACTTCGGTCTTCTGGCTCCCGTCTTCTGACTTCGGTCT
>CAIXAQ010000225.1 GCA_903917425.1 uncultured Bacteroidales bacterium | reverse complement strand
TTTAGGGTTAGCCGAATTATAATGCCCATTACTTGTTTACTCAGTGCTACGCTGGAACATGAAATATCAAATTATCAGGTGTAAGTATGTTTAAGTATTTCTCAACGATTGCTTATCCTAAGTTCAAATTAGGCATTGTGGTACTTATAGCGGTTAATGTCGTTATCTATGCGGTAGTAGATAACGTGATTGGCGCAGTTGATTCTTTGGCTTGGCTGATGTTGCTAGTGCTTTATGAACTTGAAGCCAACTGTGCTGGTTTGATGGCTGACAAAAAATTGCATCGGATACGCACTTTTTTGATCGTGGTTATTGCACTGGTATTTGTTGCTTATGTTCATGATCGTGAATGGTTGGAGGTAATCAATTTTATCTTCTGGTTTGCACTCATTACCTTGCTTGAGTTGGAAGCACATTTGCCTGATAAAGTATTTAAATACCGAATAAGTTATTGGTGGGCAACCGTGATTGTTTTTACCGGATTAATTGCGATGGTAATGGTCTGGGCTTGCCAATCGGCATGGCTGGATGTTTATGATGCAATACTATGGGTAATTGCATTTGGCTCGATTGAAGTGGATATGAATCGAATTTTAAAGCGTAATTTTCTGAACAATAAAAATTGTTAATATATTGTGTTGTTTAAAAAACTTACCTCTAGATCACTGGGTACACTTCATCTCACCTCATGTATTATGTTACCTGTGAGTAAAGCAATTGTTTTAACAACTACCCTTGTAATAGCATTTAGTAATGGCGGGGAGTCGCTATTTTTGTGAAATATTTTTCCGGGCTTCCTGCTCGAAAAATCAGCAAAAAATTACTCGTAGGTTAGGTATTTCCTGTCAAATCCTGCAAATCACTCTCGCTGTATTTCTTAACTCCACAAGTGCTTAGTGCAACATAGCAAGATAAGATTGAGCAGTGGTATCGCCTTGTTCTGCTGCTAATTTAAACCATTTAAAGGCTTCCTTAGCATCTTGCTTAACGCCATGTCCATAGCGATACATGCGACCTAAACAATACTGGGCATTTGAACAACCTTGCTCTGCTGCCTTTTGCCACCAGATAGCGCTCTCATTATAATCACGCTTAACGCCCAGTCCGCAGTCATACATTAAACCCAAACTAAATTGAGCGGATGAATTACCTTGCTCTGCCGATAACCTATAATATCGAACGCATTCATTGATGTTTTGTTCAACACCACTTCCATATCGATACATGTTAGCCACACTAAATTGGGCATCGGAGTTACCTTGATCAGCAGATAGCTTAATCCATTTAAACGCCTCCAGACTATCCTTTATAACCCCTTTACCTGCTTGATACAGTAAGCCTAAGTTATATTGCCCTGCTGAATTGCCATAGGCTGTCGCTATTTTAAAATAAGAGGCTGCCTTATCGTAATCCTGATTAATTCCGGAGTCAGTATAATAACGATAGCCGATGTTATTTGCTACAAGTCCTATTGTTTGTTCCACAGTTAAGTCACTAGACTTAATACGATCAGTATCATCGAGCGTCATTTGAAACCCTCGCTATTCAATTTTTGGAAGTCGGTTTATTCAGAGACAATTACAGGCGTTGCCAATTTTTCGTGAGTTACCGCCGTTTTTTGATGCGTTTTAGCCAATGCTTCATGGTATTTGGCTAATGCTTTATGACGTTTACAGAGTTTACGTAAGCCTTCAGCCTTATAAGCCTCAGCTAATGAATTATGATACAGACTGCTTTCTTGTTGCTCTGATTCCTGAATACTATGAAGGACAGCCGCATTATGATGCTCTTCAGGAGTTTTGGCCAGAATGCCATGGGGAACTTGCTGTTCAGGAACACTTTCTTTCTTTGAAGCTAATCTTCTTTTTATTATTGCCATAAGAGATTATCTGCCTAATACATTTAATAATTTAAGGGAGTTGAAAATATACACCTAAGAGTTCTTGTGTCAATTAATAAATACATTGGTGGAAATAACTGCTTAACAACCCTATAAATCTTATCCTAGTTTTTTAGGGTACAGTGCTAAAAATACTTACCATTGCAAGGCTCTTAATCGAGAAAACTTTTTCCGTTGATGTTCCTGCATGCGTATCATGACGTCTTTCAGAGCAACTATTGCATCAAGTATATAGGGGCCTTTATTTAGCATGACG
>CAIXAQ010000224.1 GCA_903917425.1 uncultured Bacteroidales bacterium | reverse complement strand
CGGAATTCAGTTGGGTACATGAAACTGTCTCCTGATGGATCGAAACTCGCCCTTGCCATCATGGGAGCAAATATGATTGAATGGTTCGATTTTAATACCCAAACCGGGCATGTTTCAACTGCAAGGCAAATACCTTCGCCCGATATATGGAGCCCGTATGGAATAGAGTTTTCACCGGATGGCAGTAAGTTGTATTTTACCACAGTGAATGCAACAACTAATTCCAGCAACAGCCTATTCCAGGTTGACCTTGCAGGTGGAACAGCTCCAGTGTTACTCAACCGGCTGGCACATGATATTACAGCACTACAGTTAGCTGTTGACGGGAAAATATACTGCGCCAGGTATAAAAACAGTTATTTGAGTGTGATTGAAAATCCCAACCGTCCCGATACGGCATGCAACCTCAAAGAAGATGGAATTAGCCTGACAGGTAGCTTGAAAATGAATGGATTACCAAATTTAATCCAGAGTTTTTTCGATATTCCAGCCATTACTTTTGATACAAAATGCCAGGGTGACGATACCTATTTTTTCCTCACTAATCCGGCCAATATTGATTCAATCCGTTGGGATTTCGGCGACCCGGCTTCCGGTGTGGGAAATTCCGGGGGCAATATTCAGCCTTTTCATGTTTTTTCTGCTTCCGGAAGTTACATGATAAAGGAAAAAGAATGGTTTCATGGGCGTTCGTTTGAAACATCTGTTAATGTTACCATCAAGATACTTCCACCAAAAAGTTTTGAACCCGATAGCCTGTATATACTATCTAATTCGGCTATAATGCTCGATGCAGGACCGAATATGGAAACTTATTTGTGGCAGGATGGCTCGAGTGCACAAAAACTTGAAGTATCCGAACCTGCCTATTACAATGTTACGATTACAGATTCTAATTGTTGTCAGCAAAGCGATACTATCCATATTATACTTCTTGATTTGTTGGTGCCAAACGCTTTTTCTCCAAATAATGATTTGCTGAATGACCGTTTTCATGTAATCGGGCCTAGCAGTGGCATTGATAATTATCATTTTATGATCTTCAGCCGCTGGGGCCAGCTTGTGTGGGAAACCAGGAGTGTTGACGATCGTTGGGATGGAACATTACAAGGGAAAGCGTGTCCAACGGGGGTTTATTCCTGGGTGATGAGTTGTGGTGTTACGGGAAGCCTTCATGAAAGCGACAAAATCGAAAAACGAGGAGTATTAACGCTTGTGAGGTAAGTTGAATTTGGAACAGCGTTTCGTTAAATTCGGATCAATCGGTTTCTTTTTAATTGGGTTAAAAATGGCAGGACTGCAGATTTTTCATGAACCTGACTGGATAGACAGGTAGGAATCAATGGCTTTTGGCCTGCAGTTTTCGGCTTGCTCAATACAGAATAATAAATTACTTTTGCAACCTCAGGCAAGGGCCTCATAGTTCAACGGATAGAACGGAAGTTTCCTAAACTTTAGATACAGGTTCGATTCCTGTTGAGGCTACCAAGTGCACTCAAACATTGTAACAAAATGTTTGAGTGCTTTCATTTTCAGGCAGTTATATTTTTGCATATTGAAGGATATTAAGCAAAAATTCGTATATTTATACCAAAATCTTCTACACTTATTTAAGCTAAAACCCTTATGAATAATGACAGTAAGAAAATCAAATTATTAAGGTTTTTAATTTTGACAATTTTAAACCAGTCTTTCTTCCAAAATATCCTTCCATTTTATAAAACCTTTCTTTTCGTCCGTATAGTCATGTAAAATCCGGCTGAAATATGTGGGGGCTGAATCCAGAAAAACTTGTCTGCCGTTGTTACGAATGATTGCTAAATGGTTATCAATTTCTTTTAATATCATTGGCAGAGAATGAGTTGATTGATCATAATGCCATAAGTATGTTGCTTCCTCAGTATCTAATGTTTCCATTATGATATGGAACTGATCCTCGCCAGTTTGCAGGAAAACAAATGAAAAAGGATTTAGAACAAATCGGATTTTGAGCAGCTTAGCGGCATGATGATCTGCTAAATACCGGACATACCTGGAATGTTTGTATTGATTCCTATTCAGAAGATCATTCAATAATTCTTCGCCGGAGTTATAAAGTTGATTGCCTGATTGTAATTGTTTTGCATCCAATATATTTTCACCTTGTCCTTTATGAACCGATCCGCCTAAAAAGGATTTTGAAAAATAGCGGAAACGAACTCCCTCAATAATTTCCCTGTTGATTTTATCAATATCTCCAGAAGTTGCTAATTGTGAAATAATTGCATTATTTTCAAATTCAGCATGTATAGTAACTGAAACATTTTTCGATTGGAGAATTTTTGAAAAGTACGGTTTTAACACTTCAAATTCAGGGCGTAATGCTTCGTTCTCAATCTCAAATTCCAAATACGCTTTTAGCCCTGAAGTTTCATATTTAAATGCAATACCACCATATCTGAAATCTAAGCATTCAATTGGTACAACTATATTTTTATCTATGAGAAGGATTTCTTTGCTAACCGAAATTACTTCTTCTTCCGGATCATCAAACAAGGTTGCTTGTTTTTCTATTTTGCGATACCAGGTGTTCCGTTTCAGAAAAAGCTTGTTCAGGTAGTCTATTTTCAAATCCCGGTAATCGTAAATTGTTGGAGTAACTTCTGAACGTTGAACCCTGCCGATGTATTGAATCAACTTTCCCTGGAAAGAAAAAGGATAAACAAGAAACAGGCAATTAGCATTCTGTAAATCGGTTCCTTCTCCAAAGAATTGACCTGTAGTTATCAAAACCTGGTAATTCCCGGATTGAAGTGTTTTCCATTTCAAAGCACGACTACTTTCTGAATCTTCTCCGCTTAATGGAATTACCTCAAAAGATTGTTTCAGGAACTGATAAAGCGAATCAATATGTTCTTTTCTTTCTGTGACAATAATAACTCTCTTCCCTGATTTAAGTTCGTCTGTCACATCCTTCAATATCAATTTATTGCGCGCTGAATCATGAACCAGCATCCTGGAAAGAGTTTCAAACTGATCTGTTTTTGAATTAAATGGAATATCAAAATCAGTTTCCCTGATAATAACTTTAGCCTGACGAGCGAAACTGATATCCTGATGTTTTATTTCTGAAATAATCTCCCCTAAATGAATGAAAATCAGTCTGCCATCATTGTACTTTCGAAAAGGGGTTGCTGTGAGTCCATATAAATAATAGCTATTCAGTTTAGAAATTGCCTTTCTGTAAGTCTCAGCAGGAATATGGTGGCATTCATCTACAATTATGGTTCCAAAAGCATCCAATAATGTTTTGTTTTCAGGTTTTTCCAGTTCTTTTGACAGGCTTTGAATAGTGGCAATGGTTATTCTATTACCGATTTTTAATTTTCCCTGCCCGATTTTTCCAATCTCATGTAATGGAATACCCAGAAAAGCCTCTATCCTTTCTGCCCACTGATCCATCAGTGTTTTCCGGTGAACAATGATAAGGGAAGGCTGCTGTTTATCTGCAACAATTCTAAGTCCGATAATGGTTTTGCCTGTACCTGGTGGGGCAACAATGACACCCATATCTTTTTTTGTAGTAGCCGCGACTGCTGATACCTGATGTTCCCTCAGAACCGCATTAAATTGATAAGCAACAGCAGAATGTTTCTTGCGTAAATCCTCAAAAACGAATTCGAATTTATTTTCTTTGCAAAAGCGCAGGAGCCTGCCTGTAAACCCCTTGGGAATGATTACAGAAGTACTTGTTTCTTCAATAAATCTAAAATACTGCTCAATGCCGTGTGTATTCTTTCCGACTTTCTTTTTAATGATGTATGCAGAATTGATGAAATTCAATTCTTCTTTAATGAAATTACTCAAAAGCACGGGAATTGCTCCACGATTTATCTGAAGTGCATTATTGAGTTTAATGGAAAGAGTTGATGATGAATGGATTTCATGAATTATTTCAATTCCGCTTTCAATCAATTTATTGTAAAGTTCATCCAATTTTATTATTGATATTCTTTGAATATCAGCAAGATACTGCCATTGGTCATTAAAAGGAGTAAGTGATTCCGTATCAATGAAGCAACTATTTCCCTGGTCAAATGTGGGCTTATAAAGAGGTAGAGCTATCAAATTACCCAAGCCTTTACCTGAGAGAAAATCCTGATTTGGAAACAAGCGATCGAAACTGGAATTTTTATCAAACTGTGAAATGATACCAGATTGTGTTAACAATAAAAGAATTATTTTCCTGCTCTTTAAGGCCGGATAGGGTTGACCGAAAAATATCCAGACATGACCACCTTTACCAGAGCGCGACCTTTCCAGAAAAGCCGGAATATCATATTGTCTGCAGGTATTAATAAATGTGCGGCATTCTTCTATCCAATTTTCTTTATCGAAATCTGCCACTATAAACCAGGATGTATTATCTGGTAATAACGGATAAATACCCGCCTGGTGATTTCCATTTAAATGTTTCTCAATTTGTTCATCGTTGAATGGCAGATACGATTTATCCGGAAAATCATTAAAATTGCCTCCTTTTATTTTATGCGAGCGATAGAAATAAGGGTCAAATTGATAAGCTGGCATATATCCGCTTTTGGTTCCTTTTTCCCACCTGATGGCAAACACATCTTCTCTCCCACTGAAAAGGGATTTGAAAATGTTTAGTTTGTAAGACATAGTTTGGTTGTTTGCCATTTTCAGATAAATATTGAATCCTAAATCTATTCAAAACTGCGTATTTGCGTTTCAGATGTTTTCCAGATGGGTTCCCCCAATTGCTTTGATCTGAGATCCGGCAATTCCTGAATCGGATGCATATTCTTTCCATCTGCTAATTACATCCCTGACATTTTCGATGATCTCTTTTGCTTTTTTTACATTCATTTGGGTAGCAAGTGACAATAAATCATTTCGGGTAATATCCCGGCGTTTGTTGTTGATGGAAAGCTGATGCTGTGAAAGCCACAGATTGGATGGGTTATAGGCAAATGTGACATCATATGCAGGTGACAAACTCCATTGACCAGTTTCATCCATGAGGAAAGAAATATTCTTTGTGTGATCATCATTGTTGGAACCAATTACATTAAATACCATACGGCGGAATAGTTGTTCGGCAGCTGAATAAGGCAACCTAAGGCTTCGCATTGCCTGGAAGGCTTGTTCGTATGAATATGCATTGGGATTGTTATAATCGAAATGGCAAAGGCCACACAATGTCTGCATGTGAAGCTTTTTATTGTGCTCAAGCCTGTCGAAGCGGCGGGTCATGAAGTGTGCCCTTCCATTTTCTTCCAGCAGGCGGCTTTCACTCATTACTATTCCGCAATCCAAAGCCATTTTGTAATAAGCAAATTCAATTCGTCCGTATCCTTTAGGTTCACCAAGTTGTTCATCGGAAACTCCATCCAATTTTATAAGCCAATGTGAATATCCTCGAGGAACATCCATCTGTCCGGACCTGACAGTGTTGTGCTTATTGATGGCTATGACTGCTTTTGCCCTGGCACCACCGGCAGAAGTTCCTACACGGATAATGTCAAGTAAAGCATGTGCTTCATCGTTAGATAGATTTGTTGTT
>CAIXAQ010000223.1 GCA_903917425.1 uncultured Bacteroidales bacterium | reverse complement strand
CAACAACATTCGCAACAGCAACAACATTCGCAACAGCAACAGCAATACCAATATCAACAACCAGTAAAATATATTAGAATTGGAGAAAATTTGGATGAAAATGTAGTTATTAAAAATAATATGGTCGACTTAAATGTTTCACCAACACAACAAAACGGACATAAAAATACACTAAAAAAAGTTTTATCGTGGGATAAAAATAGTCCAGAATTTATTATTCAAAAAGATAATATTGAAATGAATATAATATGCACATTATCAGGCAAATACGTTCTACTTTAGAATCTATCTAAATTCAATATATAAAATCTATGTATATGAATATGAGGGTATTAAGCTAAATAATAACTACTCAAAGTAAAAACTGTCACAGGACATAAAAAAAGATGATCATATCCGCTTTTACTAAAATAATAGTAAGCTCTCATGATAAGAAATCTTCATAGTTTTGATGATTAATAAAAAAGGAATTGGACCAGCATAAATTTATAAACCGTAAAACATTCCTGAGGCTGGCAACTTTCGGTGTAGCAGCGACATTTGTTGTGCTATGGAGTACTATGGCAGGCAAAAACAAACAGTTGTCGGAGCAAACTGCTGTTAGCCGGATCAATGCTGCTAAACTGGGAACCGGTATTTTTCTGTTCGACAAATTTATTGTAGTAAAATCCACTTCCTCGTTAAAGGTTTTTTCGAATAAATGTACCCATGCCGGTTGCCGGATTAACTTGGAGATAGCTGGTCAGTTGGTTTGTCCGTGCCATGGTTCGAGGTATGATTCATCAACAGGCAAAGTATTGCAGGGTCCGGCTGGCTTACCTTTATCAACAATTCCTTTCGACACGGATGTAAAAACCGGCGAAATAACAATAAAAATCTGAGCTTTGAAGATTCCAGAAAAGATAAGCAGGTACATTCCTTTCGACACATACGGATGGATTGCTACGGCATCCATTATTCTATGTGCCGTTTCGGGTGCACTGCTTGCTGTGCCTTATGATGTTGCTTCACCATACCTTTCGCTTACCAAACTGGTGACTGCCAATCCGGCTGCTTCATTACTCAGAAATATACATTACTGGAGCGCACAACTATTTCTGATACTGACGATTATTCATATTTTCGATCATCTTTGGAAAGGGTCAGAAGTCAACATTAAAAAGAAAAGTGCCTGGTTCAGGCTCACACTTTCAATAGTTTTTACAGTATATGTAATGCT
This sequence comes from uncultured Bacteroidales bacterium, assembly GCA_903917425.1. Taxonomy (GTDB): domain Bacteria; phylum Bacteroidota; class Bacteroidia; order Bacteroidales; family UBA4417; genus UBA4417. Next base: position 3,511 of record CAIXAQ010000223.1, on the reverse strand, counting down.
TTCTGGTTTTATTCTGAAAGCCGATGGCGACAGCCTGCAGGCTCACAGGATACTATCTTCATTGGTAAGCAGTCTTCCCTGGATCGGATCTGTTTTACAGCAAACCCTGATTGGATCAGAAGGTAATTTCCAGGTATTGTACATTCAACATGCTGCAACCGCAACGGTGATTCTTTTTGTGATCATAATGGAACATGCCCGGAATTTGAAAGTAAACCTCGGGACACTCCTGGTTACAACTGGAATAATAACTTTTCTCAGTTTCCTTTTCAGGGCACCAATCAATGGATTGAACGATGCAGTAATGAAAGGCCCCTGGTATTTTGTTGGATTGCAGGAAACGCTGCACTGGGTTTCAAATCCTCTTTTAATAACCATCGGACTGATTATTCTACTTGTATTAATTTATCTGATCCCCTGGGTAAAGCCAGTCTATTCAAAAATCATCAAACGTTTTTTTGTTGTGATGATCATTCTTTATGCCTTGCTGACCATAACCGGGTTTTTCTTCCGAGGGCCTATGTGGCAATGGCAATGGCCATGGGATGCAAATTACAAAATTCAGCCTTTGCTGAATTTTGAAAAAATCAGTTTCTCAACTGCCGATACAGCACAGCTTTCCATTATTCAAGGTCATGCCGAAGGATGTGTTTCCTGTCACAAAGGCATGAGCGGGTTTTCGGATGCACATAAACCCGGGTATATCGGATGCTTTTCGTGCCATGGAGGCGACCCACTTACACTAGAAAAAACCAAAGCTCACAGAACAATGTTCCCTGTTCCCGGGAATTTATCCAATGCTTCCGAAACTTGCGGAAATGTGGGTTGCCATCCGGGAATCGTTAACCGGGTCGATGTTTCACTTATGGCATCTTTAAGCGGAATAATCAGTGTGGATAATTGGGTTTTTGGCGAAACGGATGATCTGAATCTGGCTTCCCATATTAATGATATAGGCTATACTGCTTCCGGTCAGCACGTAAGGAATTTATGTGCCGGTTGCCATCTGGGAAACGAAAAAATTAAAACTGGTCCGGCTGAATGGCTCGAACGAGGCGGCGGCTGCCTGGCATGTCATCTTACTTACGATGAGAAAGCCCTGTCCACGTTAGTTCAGATGAAGCGAAGGCAAAAATCGGATACAGCACTTCCGATGTTTCATCCTGCCCTTGATCTGAATATTACAAACGATAAATGCAAAAGTTGTCATAGCCGGTCAGGACGGATTTCGATGAATTACGAAGGCTGGCATGAGACTGAATTGAAACCGGAAAATGCAAAAGGCAAGGACAATTACCAGGTTTTACCCGATAAACGTGTTTTCGTAAAAATGACTGACGATATTCATCATCAGAAAGGAAGGTTGTGTTTTGTTTGTTGTTAAACATATAGCCTATGTGAAAATTATACTGTGGGATGGTTAAGTCCTTACTCAAAAAATCTTGAAACCCATTATTAAATCCAGGCTTATCGTGGGCAGCAGCATTTAATAATACGAAATCGTAATTGGCAGTTTGAGTGTTTTTAAAATGTATATCACTGTTTGAATACGATTCTCTGTTATAACCCCAACTGATGTAAAACATTCCTTTAGAATTATAAATCGACTGCGTTTGAGCTGACAAATTAATTGAAAATAGTAGTGTTGCAATAAGTATATAGGCCCTAATCATAGCTGTTTTTTAAGATTGCGAATGTATTAATTTTGAAATTTAGAAATAATGAAATTTTTGACTTTTAATGATTTTGATTGAGAGTTAAATTCTCCAAAGGTTTGATTGATGAAAGAAATTTATTTCTCGGATTTTAAAAAAATCTTGTAGTCTGCAAATTTCGGTTACTTTTGCACTGCAAATAATAGAAGCAATTATTTGCCATGATAAACGATAAAAACAAATTTTTTGGTGAAGGCCTTACATACGATGACGTATTGGTTCTTCCTTCTTTTTCAGAAATCCTTCCTCGCGATGTAAACACATCAACTTTATTGACTCGAAATATTCGTATTAATATACCTATGCTGTCTGCAGCTATGGACACCGTAACAGAGTCTAGATTGGCTATCGCATTGGCACAAGAAGGTGGAATTGGTATTCTGCATAAAAACATGAGTATCGAAAGACAGGCAAATGAAGTGAGAAGAGTAAAAAGAAGTGAGAGCGGAATGATACTTGATCCTGTTACCCTTCACGAAAACGCTACTCTAAAAGATGCTCATAAACTAATGAGCGAAAACAAAATTGGTGGTATTCCTATTGTAAACGAAAATGGAATTTTAGTGGGTATTCTCACCAATAGAGATTTGCGTTTCGAAAAAGCTTTAGGACGCAAAGTTAGCGAGGTAATGACCTCGCAAAACCTAATTACTGCACCCGAAGGAACTGATTTAACACAGGCTGAAACCATCCTACAACAATATAAAATTGAAAAGTTACCTGTAGTTGATAAAGATGGCAAGTTAAAAGGATTAATTACCTATAAAGATATTTTAAAAATTAAAGACCATCCAAATGCTTGTAAAGACCAACATGGAAGACTGATAGTAGGCGCTGCAGTTGGTGTTACAGCTGATACTGAAGAGCGAATAGCCGCCTTGGTAAAAGCAGGTGTGGATGTAGTTATTATTGATACCGCTCATGGCCACTCTAAAGGGGTGTTGGGAGAGGTTAAGCGCATGAAAAGCATTTTTAACAACCTTGATATCATTGCAGGAAATGTGGCTACAGGCGAAGGAGCAAAAGCCTTACTTGATGCAGGAGTAGATGGTGTAAAAGTGGGCGTTGGACCAGGTTCTATATGTACCACTCGTATCATTGCAGGTATAGGTGTGCCTCAGTTAACCGCTGTCTACGAAGCAGCAAAAGCCTTACGCGGTTCAGGTGTTCCGGTAATTGCGGATGGAGGTATAAGATACAGTGGCGACCTTGTAAAAGCATTGGTAGCAGGTGCAAGCACGGTGATGTCGGGTTCTATTTTTGCGGGTGTTGAAGAGAGTTTGGGTGAAACCATTATTTACGAAGGACGTAAATTTAAATCATACCGAGGCATGGGAAGTATTGAGGCCATGAAAGAGGGTAGCAAAGACCGTTACTTCCAAGATGCTGAAGACGAAATTTCGAAACTAGTGCCCGAGGGTATTGTGGGTATTGTGCCCTACAAAGGAACTTTGAAAGAGGTAGTATATCAGTTTGTGGGTGGATTGCGCGCAGGTATGGGTTATTGTGGTGCTTCTGATATTGAAGCATTGCAAAAAGCTAAGTTTATTAAAATAACAACTGCTGGGTCGAAAGAGAGTCATGCACATGATGTTACCATTACCAAAGAAGCTCCTAATTATAGTAGGTAGTTTTAATTGTTTTATAATTGCAATAGCTATAGCATATTATCTTGTATAGTATTTCCATAAGATTAAAATTATTTATAGACAATTTCTGTTTGCTTTTAGTTTAATTTGAATGGTAATAACATTTATGAAATACTATTTCTTACTAATTAGCTTTTTATTTTGTCT
>CAIXAQ010000222.1 GCA_903917425.1 uncultured Bacteroidales bacterium | reverse complement strand
GATGCAGCCGTAAATCGCGGTAACAGCGGTGGTGCACTTGTAAACACCCGGGGTGAACTGGTAGGAATTAATGCAGCCATCGCCAGTGGAAATGGCTTTTATGCCGGGTATTCATTTGCCGTACCTGTTAATATTGTTAAAAAAGTAGTTGCCGATCTGATTGACTACCGTGAAGTGCAGCGTGCATTCCTGGGAGTAAGTATTCGCGAAATTGACAGCAAGTTTGCCGAAGAAAAAGGCTTTAAAGAACTTAGGGGGGTATATGTGTCAGAGGTAAACGAAGGCAGTGCCGCCAAGGATGCCGGAATCGCCAATGGCGATGTAATATTATCGGTGAATAATGCCGTTGTTAACAGTACTTCCGAGTTACTCGAACAGGTTAGCCATTATCGCCCGGGCGAAAAGGTTACCGTGGTTGTAAGCCGCGACGGGGCTGAAAAAACTTTTAATGTTACTCTCCGAAACCGCGACGGAAACACCAGCCTTGTGAAAAGCGAAGAAAAGGATATTGAGCCTCTGTTAGGGGCAAAAATGCAGGTGGCTTCGGCCGAATTGCTTCGTAAACTTGGCATAGATCATGGAGTTCAGGTAACTGAATTAGGGGATGGTTTACTTCGGAATGCAGGAATCAGGGAAGGATATGTTATCACCGAGATTGACAAAAATCCGATCCGGAATATGGCGGATCTGCAAAAAATATTATCCAATAAAAATGGCGGGGTCCTGCTCGAAGGTGTTTATCCCAATAGGGTTAGGGCTTATTACGGGTTTGGGATAAATTAAGAAAATGTTAATGCCGACTACAATTTGTTTTGTTGCGGAATTTCAAACAAACAAGGTTTTTCTTTGTTTGTATGTAGAGGCCGGAAAATAATTTGTTTTCTTATTGGACGGTAAATAATGAGTTAAGCTGTATAGTATGCTATGCAGCTTAACCGTATGTTAAAAATGAAGTCATGAGACAATTAAAGATAACCAAGTCCATTACCAATCGCGATACTCCTTCGCTCGATAAATATCTGCAGGATATTGGTAAGGAAGGTATGATTACTGCGGAGGAGGAAGTTGAACTGGCACGAAAAATCAGGGGCGGAGATCAAAAAGCGCTCGATAAATTGTGTCGTGCTAATCTTCGGTTTGTTGTTTCGGTAGCCAAACAGTACCAGAATCAAGGACTTAGCCTTCCTGACCTGATAAATGAGGGGAATGTGGGTCTAATCAAGGCCGGACAACGTTTCGACGAGACTCGTGGCTTTAAATTTATTTCTTACGCAGTTTGGTGGATCAGGCAGTCAATATTACAGGCTTTGGCCGAACAATCGCGCATAGTGCGATTGCCGCTCAACCAGGTTGGTTCACTTAATAAAATTAAAAAAGAAACTTCCCGCCTTGAGCAAAAATTCGAACGTCTTCCATCTGCCGAAGAATTGGCGGAAGCATTGGAGATTCCTTTTCATAAAATTGATGCGGCTTTAAGGATAACAACCCGCTATGTTTCGATGGATGCTCCTTTGGTTGACGACGAGGATACCCGTTTTATTGATGTTTTTGTTGATGAAGACACTCCGTTTACGGATGCGGGACTTATGCGCGAATCGCTGACGATGGAAATAAAGCGATCATTGTCAACGCTTACCGATAAAGAAAGGGATGTTATCAATCTTTACTATGGTATTGGCGTTCCTCATGGATTAACCTTGGAAGAGATTGCGCTGAAATTTGATCTTACCCGCGAACGTGTGCGCCAGATAAAAGAAAAAGCAATCAGGCGTTTGAAAAACAATGCAAGAAGCAAACTTCTGAAATCGTATCTGTAACAGATTGAAAATAATTTGTCTGCTATAATTCAGGCTGTTCCGGTTGCGGAGCAGCCTTTTTTGCGAGTCATTTTTTATTTGTCCTGCATAAAACAAAAAAAACACTGTTGTTCCACATATTATTATGCTGATTTATAACTTATTAGGCAAGGAGTAAAAACAAAACGCCCTGAATATTCTTCAGGGCGTTTGATATCCATCTGATTCCGGAACTGGTTTACTCTGGTAAACCAGGAGAGATAGATCAGAATTCTATTTTACAATTACCTTTTCAGTAACAATACCTTCAGGGGATTTGAGGGTAAGTAAATACATCCCGGCAGTAAGGTTACTCACATCTATTGATTTTTCGATATTTCCTTTTAGTGCCGTATAACTTTCGATGTAAAGGCTTTTACCGGTCATATCGCTGAGTGTTAACTGGATTTGCTGTGATTTGTTATTATAAGCACGAACCATAATAAAATCACTTGCCGGGTTGGGCGAAATGCTCAGGCTGCTGATACCGGGTAGTTTTTTATTCCCAACGTTTCCAACTGAGTAGGATGCACTGAATCCGGTACCGGTATAGTATGAATTTGATTGAAAAACAATATACAGACCATTAAAAGGAACCGTGATAGGGGCCGGAAGGGTTGTGCCGGTAAGTGTTGCAATCAAAGCATTATTCGAAAGAGCATAAACAACCATCTGGTCTCCGTCAAGAAGGTCAAACTCATCAAAAGTCAAGGTGAGATCGGCAGCATAAGGAGGCTGGATTTTAAACTTGCATAACGAATTGTTTTTATAATTGTAAGGTCCGCTTCCGTCAGTGAATGATCCGCTTGGTTCCAACATAATTTTAGTGCCTCCGCATAAGTTAGGTAATACCGAATTGAATTCAATTAACCAGCCCGTGTCCTGCACAGTTGCATCGGTAACAAATTTGATAAACATTTTGTTACCCGGGGAAATAACATTGGCAGGAAGAGTTCTGCCAGAATAAGCTGCTATAAGAGGCGCACTTTCATCTGCACCGTTGTAAAAATACAAGGTATCGGAACTGCTGACATCAAACCTGATAAATGATGCTGTGATTGAATTAACGGTATCAACCGGCGCAATAAGCCAGGTGCAACCAAGGTTGTTGTTGTATAGTGCGAGCGGACCGCTGCCGTCTTCAATACTTCCTTTCGAAAGTTCAAGTGTTTTGGCAGTACAACCATAAGGATATCCTGAGCCTGGGTAAATATTCCGGACCATTGCCTGACCTGTAATAAAACCATCAGGGTTTGTCGAAGTATAATAACCATTGGACTGGCCACTCCATCCAAAGTTAAAGTGGAACATTTTTGTAGCCCCGGTAAGCTGGTAGCCATCACATACCCATGCATGACCTCCATCGGCATTGGATCCTGAATAATAAATTGGTCGGTTTGCATCGAGTTGTTCGGTAAGCATATTTTCCCAATTAACTGTGGTGTACCCACTTCGTGCAACATACTGAGCCGCAGCAGAATATTTAAAGTAAGTTTTTAATGCATTTGGGACATCTGTACTATAAGCCCCTGATCCACCAATGGCATAATGCATATTTACCGAAACACCCGCGTGGTACATTAAAGTTGCGACAGCTAGTATCCCATCACCATTCGAGCCGTTCATTACATTCTGTAGTTGATCCCATTCGTAGGTGGTTGTGCCGAAATTAACCGTTTGCACACCGTATCCGGATGCATTGTAACTATGCTGGCCTGATCCTGTTATGGGAAATTTATAGTAATTCATGATCTGGCTCATGGCAGTTGCAACACAACCTGTTGGAACAGAATGTACTCCTGAGGGCTCTACCGGGCATAATTCATTGTACGGGAAACCCTGGTCCCACAAAGTTGACACTAAAGGGCCAACAGTAACATCAGTAAGCACAGAACGGTTTGTTTGTCCGGCTGTATATGTATTCCACAAGTTCTGAATCTCACTTGTAGCTTCTAACGAATTTGTCCTGACATACTTTACCTGTAGAATGTATTCCGAAAGCAAATCGTCTAAATTTGGATTTACACCCGGGGCGGATATGCTGCCTTGGTCAGTATAGCCGAACACGGGAGTGAGGGCATCATCGGCTGATATAAGGATAAATCCAACGCCGTTGTTCGAGAATGCATAAATAGCAGGCTGGCCTTCCGTTTCAAAAGTTGTTACATCGCTCAGTGCAAGGTTGTCGGCATTCCAGTCGATCTGGTGGCAAATGATACGCTCGTTGATGTAGTTTTGTGCTACGGTTCGGGCTTGTTCTTTAGTGACATTTTTTGCCAGAAGTGCCGGAATAGCTGCAAAAGCAAAAGCTAATGTTAAGAATAGGACGCGGATTTTCATGTTTTAGAAGGATTTTGTTGATTATCGACGTCAAAAATACATAAAGTATTGATATGTCTGTAAAAACTACCTGATAATTAATTGATTGAAAATGTAAAGTTTTTGTTAGTGAATACGGAATAATTGGCTGTTTCAGATTCTCCTGCATTTTGCCTTTATTGCTTTTACCTGAAACTTCTGCCAATTTTGAATATTGCAATATCCATTCAAATCCCGTACGTTTGATGCAAAAATCATTTATCATGAAAATACTGATAATCAATATAAAAGAATTAGTCGGCATTAACGAAACGCAAAAATCGTATGCCAGCGGAGCCGAAATGAGTAAGTTGGCAACCATCAAAAATGCCTTTCTGTTTATCGAAAAAGGTCTGATTCTTGAGTTTGGAAGCATGGATCATCTTTTCATACCCGAAGACTGGAAGAAAAAAGGCATTAAAGTGATTGACGCTTCAGGGAAACTGGTTTTTCCATCCTTCTGCGATTCACACACTCACTTGGTTTATGCAGGAAGCCGCGAAATAGAATATATTGATAAAATTAAAGGGTTAACCTATGAAGAAATTGCCAAACGGGGCGGAGGGATTTTGAATTCGGCACAGCGATTGCACGAAGCTTCGGAAACTGAACTCATTGGCCAGGCTCTCGAAAGACTGGAGGAGATTACCTGGACTGGCACCGGCGCCGTTGAAATTAAAAGCGGGTATGGCCTTAATACCGAAGATGAGTTGAAAATGCTTCGCGTAATCAGGGAATTGAAGCAATTATCGCCGCTCACCATAAAAGCAACTTTCTTGGGTGCTCATGCTATACCTCTTGAATACCGGGGAAAACAGCACGAATATGTTGATATGGTAATCAATGAAATGATTCCACAGGTGGCCGCCGAAGAATTAGCTGATTATATTGATGTTTTTTGCGACAAAGGCTTTTTTACTGTTGAAGACACCGAGCGGATTTTGATGGCAGGCATGAAACATGGGCTTAAACCAAAAATCCATGCCAATGAACTTGATTTCTCAGGCGGTATACAGGTTGGCGTAAAATACGGAGCTTTGTCGGTCGATCACCTCGAATATACCGGGGATGCCGAAATAAAAGCCCTTAAAGATTCGGAAACGATGCCTACCATTTTGCCTGGTGCCGCATTTTTCCTGAATATGGTTCATGCCCCGGTACGCAAAATGATCGAAGCGGGTCTGCCAATTGCGCTCGCCAGTGATTTTAATCCTGGTTCGTCGCCTTCGGGTAATATGCAATTGATCCTTTCGATGGGCTGCATAATGTACCGCATGACCCCGGAAGAAGCTATCAATGCCACCACCCTCAATTCTGCTTATGCCATGGGCGTGAGCGAAGAACTTGGTAGTATTGCAATCGGAAAGAAGGCAAACGTATTTATAACCAAACCCATTCCAGGTATTGAATTTATGCCTTACGCCTATGGCAGTAACAAGGTAGACACTGTGATTTTAAACGGCAAGGTGCAATAGGTTGCCTGAATTGGGTCGCAAGAATGAGATTTTGAATAAAAAAGCCACTGATTTCTCAGTGGCTTTTTTGATTATTCATTAGAATCCAGAGGATTTTATTACCTGTTAATAACCACCTTTTGTATTTCGGTAAAACCATTTACCTGGATTTCAATAAAATAGATACCGTTGTTTAATTTCTTGCCATTATCTGAGGTGCCATCCCATTTATAAGTATGTGTTCCTGAGCCAAAAGAATCATTCAGTAACACGGCAACTTTTTTGCCCGATGCGTCGAAAACACTGATATAAGCCTGTGAAGGTTTGTCGCACACAAGTTGTAAAGTTGTTTCATTGCTAAAAGGATTCGGATACAATTTTGCACTTGCGCCTGCCCTCGAAAGGTCATTCAGTCCAACACCTGTTGGCACCCAATCGGCGACAATATTTTGATAATAGGTAGCATTTGCGGGAGCGATATGCGCAATTGCCGGACCTTTATCAAATTCGACGGTTAAAAACGGCCCCTGGTTGCCATTGGAAGCCGAGTTGGTACTTGTATATTCGACCCATATCTGGTAAATGCCATCGGGCATATTGGTACCGGCTGCATTTTTACCATCCCAAGTTACTGTATGTGTCTGATGCGAGGATAAAGTTGCTCCGGTTGTTGCCGATGCCGTATTTCCGGCAGAACTTGCATTCCATTTTACCAGGTGCTGTTTCCGGGTATTGGCCATTACCTTTTTTGATACAACAAAAGTGCCCTGTGCATCCTTGATCCATATGGCAAGGACATTTTTTGGCGAATAAGTTGAGTTGTTTGTGACAGTTTTTACTGTAAAAGTCAAAGTTCCGGGGGTTATGCCTGACTGGCTATCCGTATTTTGAGCTTCTAAAATAAAAGGGAAAAGCAAAGCCAACACGATGCTGGCCAAGGTTAAACTTAATCTGTTAGTTGACATAAAATGGAAATTTTCGCAAAAATACTTAACATAGATTATCACGGGAAACTATTATGCGTATAATCAGG
>CAIXAQ010000221.1 GCA_903917425.1 uncultured Bacteroidales bacterium | reverse complement strand
GCATCTTTGAATGAGCTAATTACAAAATTTTGAGTTGTTACCGACTGGTAGGGAACTGCATTGGAATATTTTCCCGATTTATAAATTTCAATGCCACTCTTATTATATCCCCGGATAGTGCCTTCGGTTATAGAAGCATAAAGATTGGGATAAGTAAACTGAATCCCTTCGAACCAACGCATCGACTGGTGGATACCCGGTTTTACAGTCCAATCCACATTTCCATCGGTTAAATTTATAGCAGTGATTCCCGTTTGGGAAATGCCGCAAATATAAAATTGCGAACCTGCTGAATTAACTGCCGAACCACAGTAATCACCTGAATGCGCGTAAACCTGTTGCCACACCTTATCTTCTTTCTGTTTGTAAACCAACCATTTACCTGGTTCAGGATGAGTTACGACAACCGGATACAGCAGCCGATGCTCCAGTTCGTGGATCTGTATTTCAATAAAATGATTCGTCACATTTTCCCCGTCCAAAGCCTGGAACCGAAGCTGGTAAACACCACCGGGCAACAAAGGATCATCAATAATATAATCACCTTCGAAAGTAAAAGGGTTTGTATCCGGAGTCAGACTAATGGCTGACAACAAAGGTTTGTTATTCTCGTCAACCAGCGAAATGCCGACCGCTGTGAGTTTACTTTCGTCGCTCATAACTGCCTGAAACCTGATTGTATCTCCGTTTTCGTATATTGAAGAGGGCGTAGGCTGATTTACAATGATTGCGGGACATATAGTATCCTTTTTTGTGTCGCAACTCTGCAATATCCCAACACTGATCGTGAGGAATAACAGGCTGAAACAGGTATAAATTTTATCCACGAGATAAAATTACTCGAATTGACCGGATTGAATAAAAAAAGTTTGTAATTTTATTGCAACAAGTTAAAAAAGAACATCAGATCTGTATATATATCTGGTAATAAAAAAGAATTTTTCGCTCTGAACAGTTGTTTAACAATTAATGCAAATTATTCAAATATCTATATAAATCACACTAAACCTATAATTTATGCTTGACAAAATTGATTCCGAAAATGTATTGTTCCTGGATATTGAAACGGTGCCGGCTTTTCCGGAGTATAGCCAAATGAGTGACCGCATGCAAAAACTCTGGGATAAAAAATCCGAACGCTTTTCATCGTACAACAACACGCCAAACGAACTTGCCTCGTCGGAGCAGTTGTATGCCCGTGCAGGTATTTATGCTGAGTTTGGAAAGATCATCTGCATTTCTGTTGGTGCATTTTTCAAAGGCGAATTCCGGATAAAATCCTTTTCGGGGCATGACGAAAAAATGCTGCTCACCGAATTTGCCGAATTACTGAATAAACGTTACAACCGTCCGGAACACCTGCTATGCGCTCATAACGGCAAAGAATTCGACTTCCCCTATATTGCCCGCCGTATGCTGGTAGTTGGGATTTCGTTGCCGAAGATTCTTGATCTGGCTGGCAAAAAACCATGGGAAGTTAATCACCTGGACACCATGGAACTGTGGAAGTTCGGAGATTATAAAAATTACACTTCACTCGATTTGTTAGCTGCTATATTTAACATCACAACACCTAAAGATGATATTGACGGCAGCCAGGTAGCAGAAGTGTATTATAAAGACAATGACCTCGCCCGCATCGTAAGCTACTGCACCAAAGATGTTTTGACCGTTGCCCAGGTATTTCGCAGCTATCGGGGCGAACCGCTTATTGAAGAGAGTGCTGTTGTGGTGGTTTAAATTAAGTTACTGGTTATTGGTCACTGGTCGCTGGTCACTGGTCACTGGCATCTGATTCATGGTTCAAGGTTCCTGGTTCCAGGTTCCAATTTCCAGATCCTATTTTCTATTTTCTATTTTCTATCCTTCTATTTTCCAGTTCCCAGAATCCAGTTCCCAGAATCCAGTTCCCAGAATCCAGAATCCAGAATCCAGAATCCAGAATCCAGTTTCCAGTTTCCAGTTTCCAATCTCCTTACCTACCTCATTTTAACAACTTTTAATTTTAGCACTTACAATATTTCCATACTTTTGCGCAAAAATCAGAGACAATATGAAAAAATACGTTTTACTATCTGTTATCATGATACTGGTAGCATCTTTTTCTTCACAAGCATATGCACAGAAAAAGGAAAAGAAAAAAAAGTCGAAAAAAGGTGAAACTGTAGTTACTTCCCCGTTATTTACAAGCAATAACGATACTATAAGTTATATCATTGGTGCCGACATTGCCCGGAGTTTTGTTAAAAACGACCTGAGTCTGAATAAAGATTTGGTTTTTAAAGGATTTTCGGATGCACAGGCAAAAACCGATACACTTTTTACACAGGAACAGATTAGCGCAATCATGTCGGCCTGGCAGCAAGATATGGGTGCTAAAAAAGCAGCAAAGACGGGTCAGGAATGTGGCAATAACAAAAAAACAGGAGATGAATTCCTGGCTGCCAACAAACTTAAACCCGGCGTTATCGAATTACCCAGTGGGTTGCAATACAAGGTTATAAAAGAAGGTGCAGGAGAATCTCCTGACGACAACGACATGGTTTCCGTGCATTATACGGGCACATTGATTGATGGAACAAAGTTCGATTCGTCGCGCGACAGAGGTGAGCCCATTGAATTTGCTGTAAACGGCGTTATTCCCGGATGGACAGAAGCCCTCAAACTCATGAAACCAGGTGCTCAGTATATGTTGTATATTCCTTCCAAACTCGCTTATGGCGATACGGGAACAGGTCCGATTCCTGCAGGTTCGACACTGATATTTGATGTTGAATTACTTGAGTTCGAAAAGAAATAAAGAATAATTGAACTTTGTCTGAATGTGCAGGCAAACAGACATGAGCAATATGGAATCCCGGAGCTATCAGTTAATAGTTCCGGGATATTTTTTTTTACAACGCTTCTATATTTTACTTCCCCACACCTG
>CAIXAQ010000220.1 GCA_903917425.1 uncultured Bacteroidales bacterium | reverse complement strand
TTTCTGCTTTGGATCGGAAATTTTCCACATTTATTCATACACGACTTTTCAATCCCATACCAAAATCAAAAGGAAGAAATCGGAATGAATGCTGATTCCTGCAATTTGAAATCAGGGACTTTTTTTAGCGACATTTCTTAATCCTATTATATATAAATGATAATCAGTTATTTGAAAATTATTTTATAAAAAATAAGAACAACTGTTACAAAAATAAAATGCCTTACATAAACTATCAAACAACATCATGCATTGCGGATTACGAGGTTTTGACAGGCACTATAATTTGTAATCCCGCACCGCAAGATGATCATAACCAAAAAACCAAGAACCACTTAAAACCTGATCGCCATGGAAACAAACACCAATTACCTGAAAGATCAAACTGCAGCTACTTTGATGGCCTTAGTTTACTTCGCCATCCTGACATTCCTTTCTTTACTGACAATTTAATTTTTTCAAAAAAAAATTGATTGACTGTTACACATTCAAAAACCACTACATTAAAAGTAAAACACAAGATTATGAAAACTAACTTAAGATCAAAGTCCAGGGCAAGTCCTACCGATAGCTCTCTGTCAGGCCCAAAACAGGAATCAGTTTTTGGTGATTATTGAGGCAGAAAAAGTTGAGATTTAAACAACAAAAAAAATATAATACCCTGATAATTAAATAAATTCTTAAAATAAACCATTAATTCCCAAAACCATGAAAACAATTAATTTCCTTTGCGTGTCACTTTTAACCAGTGTTGTCCTGCTCTCTGCATGTCAAAAAGATGAGCTCGACGTTGTTCCAACTGCCAGCCAGAATGAAGCTGGTTATAAAGCAGAATTGCCTGGTCCGCCAGCATCGTTAAATGGTAACTGGCAGGACGATTTTACTTCGGCCAGCTCACTTGCTTCGAACTGGAATCTTTATGGCAAGTCTCTGCCAACTTTTGTTCCTTTTGCAGGAAACAGATTTGGCCTGTTCGATAACAATGGTAAGCTACCCGATGGGAGTTATGCCGTTTCTAAAAGAAAAATCGGCTACGGTCGCGGTTATACAATCGAATCGGAAGTGTTTATTGAGGTAAATCATCCTTCACCGGGTACTGTAATCTGCCCTGAAATAGGAGTTACACGGAATATCATTCAGACACCCGGATCTGGTACTGTTGACGCCGGCATCTCAATGAAACTGATGTATATTGGCCAGGGTACGCCCGACGTGGCTACTGCTTACCACAATCGCACCATTGTTTTGATGGCAGTTCTTCTAAGGAGTGGAAATATTATTACCTCCGGTGAACCAAGTAATGAACCAATTGCCTCATTCGATAATTACGCACTCCCGCTTCTGACAGCTACAAACGGCTGGCATAAAATGAAAATAGTGGTGAATGCCCTGGGACGTGTTTCATTCTATCTTGACAATAGTTTCATATGGTCTCCCGAAATGCCGGTTCACTCCTCACTCATGACAGGTAGGAACGTACTCCTTGGATTCACTTCACCAGGCAATGGGGGAAAAGCATACCACGACTACGTAAAAGTTATCTATCCAAAAAACAACGATTCGCAATTCATCGACGGTGAAAGGGAAGATATAAATTAAGTTTTCGCCGGACAGTTACCGATTCCAACACTGAAAATGACCTGCTTCAATTCCAAAAGAAGCAGGTCATCTTTTTTATAGCGAAATCAATAGTTGTGCTTCTATTCGTATAGCATTTCAGTTATAATTCTCCCTTTGAGGTTTTTAAATGAACTGAAGAATTTGCATGTATCAAAACTGTACTTTTGCAAAGATTACCAGTAAAATCTACTTCAATACCTGCGTCAAGAATCTTTAATTAAAGTAAGTCACAGAATCAGTTAAAAAAATAGCTCATGAAAATCGTATTCGTTGTAATAACATTCATTTTAGCCCTGACCTTCTTCTCCTGTTCCCCTTCCCGGGATGAAATGATTGGTAAGATATCAAAAATGGAAAAAGATTTTAATTCGCTTCAAAAACCTGATTCTAATGCTGTTACAGAATTGCTGAGTGCATACCATAATTTCGCTTCAAAATATGAGAAAGACAGCCTTGCTCCTGAATACCTGTACAAAGCAGCCGGTCTGGCTGTTGGGTTTAACCGCGGGGTTCAGGCTGTTGAATTGTATGAATCCATTATTACAACATATCCGCAGTACCACAGGGTTCCCGAATGTTACTTTATGGAAGCCTTTGCATACGAGAATGTCATACATAATATCGGCAAAGCCAACGAATATTATAACAAGTTTTTAGTCAAATATCCGGATCATGCTTTGGCTAAAGATGCCGAGGCTGCCATCAAATACCTGGGTAAAACGCCCGAAGAAATGATTCGTGATTTTGAACGGATGAATGCCGATTCAGCTCAGGTCAGTGGGAGATAGTTAATCGGAAATAGTTAATCTTCCATTTTCAACTGTCCATTGTCCATTATCCATTGTAAATTATCTCTTTTCCGAAAAATCCTCGGTAAGCATGGTTTTCAACCCGGATGCTTTAATATCGGGTGAAAGTTCGCCATTACGGCAGTAAGAGATTCGCCCTGTTTGCTCCGAAACGATGATAGCAATTGAGTCGTTTCTTTCGGTTATTCCAATAGCGGCGCGGTGACGCAGTCCAAACTCTGAAGGCAGATCCATTTTCCCTGAAACAGGCAGGATACAGCGTGCAGTTTTGATTTTATTGTCGCTGATAATTAACGCCCCATCGTGCATGGGGTTGTTTTTGTAAAAAATACTTTCGATTAGTTGATCCGAGATAATGGCATCAACGGCAAGCCCGGTTTCTTTAAACTCAGAAAGATCATTTTTACGGGCTATTACAATCAAGGCACCAGTCAGAGAATGCGACATGCGGTGGCAAGCCTGTACAACAGGATCAATGTCGGCCAGGCTGCTGTTTTCGAGCTGCATTTTTGAAAATAACGATTTGAACCTGCTGCGTGTAATGAAACCCGGAGAACCAACTGCCAGGAGGAATTTTCGTATTTCCGGCTGAAAAACAACGATAAAAGCGATAAAACCCACCGAAGTGAATGCTCCTAACAAATCGCTGAGCAAATCCATCTGCAGCCATTTTACCAATCGCCAGATGACAAATATAGCCAATATCCCAAGGAAAATATTCACAGCTGCAGTACCCTTAAGTAGTTGGTAAAGAGAAAATAACAGCAATGCAACCAGGAAAACATCGATTACATCGAGTATCTTGATATGCAGGAAAAGTGGTATGAATGTGACGATCATTTATGTGTGATTGAGTAAGGTGCAAATATACTCAGAGCCTGCTGAAAAATCTAAACTTTATTCAATTTTCGAAATTTGGGTGAACTACTGGTGCCGTTTTGGAGCACAAAATGGATTCTCAGTACGAATCGCATCTCTCATAATTTATAACTCATAACTCACAACTCATCTCTTATAACTCAAAACTCATAACTCAAATACGCTTCCGCCATTCTTATAACCTGAACTGCCTCTTTCACATCGTGAACCCGCAGGATATCAACTCCGTTTAGTACGGCTATCATGTTTAACGAAGAAGAGGAAGATAATGATTCTTCGGGCGAAATTCCCAGTAATTTGTAAATCATTGATTTTCTTGATATTCCTGCCATTATAGGGAAGCCTGACTTTTTGAATTCCGAAAGCCTGCGCAACATAGCGTAGTTGTGTTCAATAGTTTTTCCGAATCCAAAACCCGGATCAAGTATCACTTGCCGTATTCCCGCTTCTTTTAAAACTATTAATTTTT
>CAIXAQ010000219.1 GCA_903917425.1 uncultured Bacteroidales bacterium | reverse complement strand
GAGTTTTAAAAACTTCGAAATACTGGATGGAAGTGCGTGTAGCTTCCTTAGGACCTGCAGGAAGAATCGAAGTACAGCAAATCAACACAGCCGGGAATATTCTGAACTCTATGTTCCTGGATATTCCGGTTACCGGCGGATGGCAGGTATGGACATCGGTGGGTGCTGCCATTGATTTAACTGCAGGGGTTTGCACCTTGCGCGTAAAAATCGTTAAGCCTGAATTTAATATGAACTGGTATAAGTTTACTGAAACCAGCCTCTCGACTCCCGATAATGCAAACTCTGTCTTCACCGTGTTTCCAAATCCGGCCTCCGATGCTGTTTCTGTATTAATTCCCGGTTCGGCAGGGCAGAAGAAGACCATATGCATCAGGTCATCAAACGGTATGATAGTGAGGAAAGTTGAGGTGGCCGAAACAGAAATCTCAAAAAAAATAACTACCGGAAACCTGTCAAAAGGCTTATATATCATTGAACTGGAATATTCAGGAGCTATATTCCGTACTAAGCTTATCATTGAATAAGCTGGAACCTGTTTTTACTGATTTCAGAGTTCATTTGCCAAAGGGAAATTTAATCAAATAGGAAAAACCTCAGATGCAGAAATTGCTTATCAAATTAATAATCGTGCAGACGCTGTGTTTTGGCGCTCTATTTTCAGCAAGTTGTAAAAGCGGTGAAGTGAATCCTGATCCTCCTGTTGATACAACTCATTTGCAGTTTAAAACAGATGTAACCTACTGGTTAACAACACCTGATAAAATTGCATTGCTGCAAAAGCAGAATGTAAGTTTACTGTTCAAAACAGAAGTAAATCAAAACCCGACGATTAATACTGATGAAGCCTTAACTTACCAGGTTATGGATGGTTTCGGCTTTTCACTTACCGGTGGCAGTGCCTACCTCATCAATAAATTGCCTGCTGCAAACCGCGAGGCATTGTTAAAAGAGCTGTTTTCTTCAGATAGCAATTCTATAAGCATCAGTTACCTGCGAATCAGCATCGGTGCCTCCGACCTGAGTTCATCTGTATTTTCGTACGACGATTTGCCGGAAGGCCAAACCGATGTTAACCTGGCCCATTTTAGCCTGGCTGCTGATAAAACAGACCTGATTCCGGTGCTGAAATCCATTTTGCAGATCAATCCTAAGATTAAAATTTTAGGTTCACCCTGGTCACCACCGGTTTGGATGAAAACGAATAAAAGTTCGGTAGGTGGTAGTTTGCTCCCCGAATACTACCCGGTTTATTCAAAATACCTGGTGCGTTATATTACCGAAATGAAATCGGAAGGCATCCCCATCGATGCCATCACCATTCAAAATGAGCCGCTTAACCCTAACAATAACCCAAGTTTGCTGATGCTTGCCTCTGAGCAGCGGGATTTCATTAAAAACAACCTTGGACCCGATTTTCAATCCGCGGCTATTGCTACCAAAATAATTCTGTACGACCACAATTGCGATCATCCCGAATATGCAACCTCAATATTAAGTGATGCTGATGCAGCCCGCTATGTGAATGGATCAGCCTTTCACCTTTATGCAGGCAATATTTCCGCTCTATCGCAGGTTCATACCGCCTATCCCGAAAAGGATGTATATTTTACCGAACAATGGGTAGGTGGACCGGGCAATTTTGCCGGCGATCTGAAGTGGCACATTCAAAACCTGGTAGTGGGAGCAACCCGCAACTGGAGTAAAAATGTGCTTGAATGGAATCTCGCATCCGATGCGGCTTATAACCCCCATACCAACGGTGGCTGCACGCAATGCGAAGGAGCAATCACTATAGATGCAAGCATTACACGCAATGTTTCCTATTATATTATCGCCCATGCTTCCAAATTTGTTCCGGCAGGATCGGTACGAATCGCTTCAAACATGCCTGATAATCTTCCGAATGTGGCATTCAAAATACCTGACGGACGAATAGTGCTTATTGTATTAAACAGCAGCAGTTCCTCACAATCATTTAATATCGGTTTTAATGGGAAGTTAGCGACGACTTCACTTCCAAACGGTGCAGTAGCAACTTACATTTGGTAGTTTTGATTATGTTTGTTCTCCAAAATTTCCTTTGGGACAGCAGGTTTTTCCGAAATTCACACGACAATTTTTTATAACTTTGGTGTATGAAAACTGCCAAAAACCTAACTCTTGAATTTGAGATTGACAAACTCACTAATTCCATAGAGAATACTACTACAAGAGAAGTTTTTGGCACCATAGTAATAAGGCTGACGTTAAAGGATTTAGGCTTCATTAATAAATCAGAGTGGCAATTTGACTGGAGAAAAGAACTCAAGGACAAGACAAAAGAGGTTTACAAACTAACAACAGTAAATAACCCGACAATTATTCAAGGACTTTTGAGCATTGAGGACAAGGAAGATCATGTTTTCATGCACCTCATTGAAAGTTCCAAATTCAATAAAGGAAAAGACAAAGTTTACTTTGGTGTTCCGGGAAATCTTGTTGCTTTTGCATGTAAAGTCTCATTTGACAAAGGATATCAAGGCTTTTTGGCGTTCGATGCTAAGACAGATTTAATCAAACATTATCAAGAAACACTACATGCTACTTATTTTCGTGGTCTGAGAATGTTTATTGAAACTACCGCAGCATTGAGACTGATTTCAAAATATTTTAATTCGT
>CAIXAQ010000218.1 GCA_903917425.1 uncultured Bacteroidales bacterium | reverse complement strand
TGTCTAAAACAGGGTGTAATTTCGCACGGTAAAAGAAAAAAGACAGTAAGCGTTTTGTCGTTTCATCCATATTTGTCAGTTTTAAATTCCCTTACAACTCTTGGGTTAGATTATCCTATCCGATTTTGTGTTTTCTGTCTTATTTGCCGGCATTTGTCTGTATAGTGTTTATTGGCAAACCAAGAGTTGAAAAAGGCAATGATAACCCGAAAAACCAGAATGGATTATCCGTTTTTGTGTCATAGGATAAACCTACTGATAAAACATCCTGAAACAGAGTAAAAACACCTCCGATCCCGATATCAGGCACTCCATCCAGATCAAAATCAGGGGTTGAAATATTAAACCCTATACTTGGTTCAATGAAATTCCATGCTTTGCTTTTGCGTGAGCCAAATTTAAATAGCAGGCTGCCTGAAGGGGCAAACTGGAATTTGTTTTCCAACTTCACCAAATCCGAAAAATTATAAGGATCGGCCAAAATAACGCTGACATTCGAAACCGAATACACACTTATTTGCTGTAAAGTAAGAATATGTTTCTCTATGATAACTCCGGGCTTTCTACGAATACTGTCTTCAGGTGTCCGTATGGTTAATTGAATTTCAAGCTGATCCAGGTTAGCCCTTTTACCGGTATTTTTCAGGTTGATATACCCAAACTGAGGCATGTCCTGAATGCCATAGCTAAATACATCCTTGCTCAAGTCTAAGCCGGTATTGGCTACAATCTGCGACGGTCTTAAAAATCTTTCCGTTATTTCCAGAATGCGGTTGGCATTATCTATGTCCGCTTTCAGCAAGGTTTTACAGGTGGATATTTCGCTAATAAACTTAACAATGGACTGGTTTGAACCGGTAATTTCAAGCGGTAATTTAGAAGCCAGGGAATCGATTTTATCCGGAAATGTTGATGCCTGGCTAATAAAATCATGTTGCACGGAGTTGAAAAATTCCAAGGCATTTCCATTTTTACCATCAAATTCTTTTATTTGCCGGATTTGTTTCAATAATTTCGAATACTCATCCTGGATTTCATTCAGAATTTTTGATGCAACATCTGTGTTTTTCCTGAAGATATTCTCTCTGTCGGCATAAATTGCATTCAGACTATCAAAAGAGCTTTCGATACAACTGAAAGACTTGGTGTTATTCCGTACCAGGTCTTTTATTTTGGCAAAATTACTGTTGACCAGTTTGTTAAGATTAGTTGCCAAATCCCGGGTATGAGCAAAAGCCTCCACATCTTCCTTGCTGAATGAAGTTACCCATGTGGGGACTTCGTAAAATTCTCCCAAATTATAATCATCAAAATTTTCAACATGGACTTTCCTGTTTCGTTCAGCTTTCGTATTCAGATAAGCTGATATTTGTATCCTGATTTTTTTTTGATCAATGGTTTTTTCTGCTGTTTTCAGGTTGTTTGCTATTTCCTGGTTTAACTGAACTATTCCATAAGCAATATAATAATTGTTATACTTAATCCATTCTGATTTAGGCAATTCTCTGAATTGTAGGCCGTAATCATTAAATTTCTTTCTAAGTTCGGAATTTTTAAACATCGTGC
>CAIXAQ010000217.1 GCA_903917425.1 uncultured Bacteroidales bacterium | reverse complement strand
TCCATCTCATTTCAATTTCATACCTTTGCAAAAAATTAAAAAATGAATCTTGAATTAAGCGAACAGGAACAAATAAGACGTAATTCACTGGCCGAACTGAATGCATTGGGTATAAATCCATACCCGGCTGAGAGTTTCCCGATAAATGTCACGGCACAGGAAATACTTGCAAAATATACTGATAATAAAGAGACTTTTCAGGATGTGAGCATTGCCGGCCGCATAATGACCCGCCGTATCATGGGTGCTGCTTCCTTTGTTGATTTGCAGGACAGTACCGGCCGCATCCAATTGTATATCAAACGCGACGATATCTGCGAAAGCGAGGATAAAACCCTGTACAACACAGCTTTTAAACGGCTGATGGATATTGGCGATATTATAGGAGTAAGCGGGTATGTGTTTGTTACACAGATGGGTGAGATTTCGATACATGTAAAATCGTTGAAACTACTCAGTAAATCACTGCGCGTATTGCCTATAGTCAAAGAAAAAGATGACCAGGTTTTTGATGCTTTCAGCGACCCTGAAGTACGGTACCGCCAGCGCTATGTGGACCTGATCGTGAATCCCGAAGTACGCGAGGTATTTGTTAAACGTACACGGCTTGTAAATACCATGCGCAATTTTTTAAGCAGCAAAGGTTACCTCGAAGTCGAAACGCCCATCCTTCAGCCGCTCTATGGCGGGGCAGCCGCACGCCCTTTCACCACGCACCATAACAGCCTCGATATGACGCTGTACATGCGAATTGCCAATGAGTTGTACCTCAAAAGGTTAATAGTGGGCGGGTATGATGGAGTTTTCGAATTTTCGAAAGATTTCCGCAACGAAGGCATGGACCGGTTTCATAATCCTGAGTTCACCCAGATGGAACTTTATGTGGCCTACAAAGATTACGAATGGATGATGGATGCTGTGGAGGAAATGGTCGAAAATATTGCCGTTGACCTGCATGGTACCACCAAGGTTCAGGTCGGGAATAATGAAATCGATTTCAAACGACCCTGGAAACGCTTTACCATGTTCGAAGCGGTTCAGCATTTTACGGGTGTCGATATTTCGGAAATGACAGAAGACGAATTGCGCGCTACCTGCAAAAAATTCAATATTGAAACCAACGAGAGCATGGGTAAAGGCAAACTCATCGATGAGTTATTCGGCGAAACTGCCGAGCCAAACCTGATACAGCCCACTTTTATTACCGATTACCCGGTCGAAATGTCGCCTTTAGCTAAAAAGCACCGCAGCAAACCGGGACTGGTGGAGCGTTTCGAAGCCATTTGCAACGGCAAGGAACTCTGCAACGCTTTCAGCGAACTGAACGACCCAATCGATCAGCGTGCCCGTTTCGAAGAGCAACTCGAACTGGGAAAACGTGGTGACGACGAATCTATGGTTCTCGATGAGGATTTTCTTCGCTCGCTTGAGTACGGAATGCCTCCAACTGCAGGCCTGGGTATAGGAATCGACCGACTGACTATGATCATGACAAACCAGCAATCCATACAGGATGTGTTGTTTTTCCCGCAGATGCGCCCCGAAAAGGCAAGTGCAGTAATCGGAGCAACTGATGACGAATTCGTTGCATTGGGAATACCCGCCGAATGGGTTCCCGTTCTGCGCAAAGCCGGCATAAAATTACCTTCGGACCTCAAAGAAACCAATCCGAATAAGCTGCTTCACGAACTCAGTGGTTTACGAAAAAAACTAAAACTCGAAATCGCCTCCCTGCGCCTCGAAGAAGTAAATGCCTGGTGTGGGAAGTAAGAATTATTTTTAAAATGATGCAGCATTCGGTCCATGCATCAAATAACATGCGAATAGCGCGTAAAGCCTTCTGTCGATCGACAGAAGGCTTTTTAATTCCATTTATCTTGCTTGTTGATTTGTTTTCTTTTGCATCCCCTGAGGTAAATCCCGGTATGAAATTTGATGAAAAATCTACTATGTTTTTCACGACCTTCATACAACCAAATCGATTGTTTTTTACCCATTGTAAAGTTGATAATATGCATATGAAAATCAGAATATTCCTTTTCGCCCTGTGCGCCGTTTTCTTGGCTGGCAATCTTTATGCTCAATCAAGTGAAGATGTGGTATATTTGAAAAACGGAAGCATCTTAAGAGGCAAAGTAATCGAAAATGTAACCGGGGTGCGCACCAGCATCGAAATAATAGGGCACAACCTTATCGTGATCCCTGATTCGGCAGTTAAAATGATACTGATGGATCAGAAAAGTTCCACCGGTGTTCGTGAAAACGCGGCAGGTCCTTTAGAAGTGTCAGCAAATGTGAGTTTCTATGGTGGAGAGCAACGATCGGGTGGTTTCACATTCATTCCTTCGTATCGTTTCCCTTTCAGGCTGGCTGTGGGTGCCGGTATTGGTGTCGAATGGTTTGATCACCAGCAGATTCCCTTTTTTGCCGATGCAAAATACTCTTTCCTGAAAGGCTCCTGGTCGCCATACGTATATGCGCAAGGCGGGTATTCCATCCCTATGACAAAATCAAATGATGGCGACTATGCGGATTATTACGGCGGTGCTATGGCAGGTATTGGCGGAGGTTTAAGGTTTGATTTTTCGAAACATAACGCATTGATTTTCAGCTTGGGATATAGGTACCAGAAAACTAAAACGGTGATGGGTTATTATCCATGGATGTCGTCAATGCAATCCGAAACTACCCGCTATGACGAATATAACCGACTGGCTTTCTCATTCGGATTCCTTTTTAATTAATAAATCGTACAGACGCGATGCATCGCGTCTCAGTTATAAAGACGCGATGGATCGCGTCTCAACAAATAAAAAACAAAATCACTATGAAAACAAAAAACCTTTTCCTTGCTGCACCCTGGATGATCCTGATCCTGATGAGCATCGCCTCGTGCAAAGACAGTTCGGTCGAATACCGCACCTATACGGCCAATGTGCCTAAGTACATGTCGTACGAGGATATGCGTAAACCTGCCAAATCGGTAGCAGCCAATGCCATACAGGTATCAGGCAAAATTTATATTAAGGATAACTACCTTTTTATAAATGAAAAATACAAAGGAATTCATGTATTCGACAATACGAACCCTTCGTCACCGGTAAATCTCACATTTATCGACATTCCGGGTAACGTTGACATGGCCGTCAGGGGCAATTACCTGTATGCCGACAATTACGTGGATTTGGTGGTACTCGATATTTCGAATATCACATCACCAATTGAGGTTGCCCGTATCAAAGATATTTTCCCATACACCATTCCCGATGCACCCGAAATGTACCCAATTGCCAGTATCGACCAGCAACAGGGCGTAATCGTTGGATGGCAGGTTCAGGAGGTAACCGAAGAAGTAAGCAGCAGCCAGGGATATCCTTACTATTATTATGACAAAGGGAGCGGGAATTTTTTATTTAACGAAGCTTCTCCCGCAGTCGGAGGCGCAATTACCACACAAACGGTGGGTGTAGGCGGCTCCATGGCAAGGTTTATAATCAACGGCGACCAGTTTTATGGCCTGAACCAGAATAATATGCAGGTTGTAAATATCAGCCAGCCTTTCCGCCCCATTGCAGGCACAAAAATAGAAATGCAGCGGAATGTTGAAACTGTATTTATTGACAGTACTTACCTGTTTGTTGGAACTCAAACCGGCATGCTGATTTACGATGTTTCGACACCGGCCGCACCTGTGTTCAAATCTCTTTACGACCATTTTCAAAGCTGCGACCCGGTTGTGGTTAAAGATAAACTGGCTTATGTTACCCTCCGCGCCGGCAACCGCTGCGGAAACTGGCAGAATTTAATGGAAGTGATTGACCTGCATAATATTATGACCCCGACCCTGCTAAAAAGCTATCCTATGACAGAACCGTATGGTTTGGGAATCGACAACAAAACATTGTTTGTTTGCGATGGCTCGGCAGGATTGAAGATTTATGATGCCACGGACCCTTTGCAAATCGATCAGCATATGCTGAAACAATATACCGACCTCAATGCATATGATGTGATCCCGTTCGGCAGTATCCTGATAATGATTGCCCAGGATGGTTTATATCAATACAATTATTCTGACCTGCAAAACATTGTTCAGCTTAGCAAAATACCTATCGGAGGGAAGTAAAGAGTTTCGGAACCCCGGATATCGGGTTTCAGATTTGGCGAATCAGTATAGATAAATTGCTAATTATATTGTGCCAAGCATATTGAAAAACACCTGGATTCAACCCTGATTCCGGGTGTTTCTTTAAAAAATCTTTCAGAAATCCATATTCCTTTACAGATTTCACCGATTTATGTTCTTATCGTTTCAAACCCTTTGCCATACACGCCCATCACATTATTTACCGACATAAAGGCATTCAGGTCAATTTCTTTAACAATCCGGAATAGTTGGCTTGCCTGGGGCTTTTTAACCATCACCATCAGAATTTTGGTTTCTTCGCCCGAGTACCAGCCTTTTCCATCAATAATGGTAACGCCACGGCTTAGCTCACTGCCAATACGGTTGGCTATTTCGTCGTACTTTTTCGAGAAAATAAATATTTGTACCGATTGTTTCGATCCTGTAAACAGCAGGTCAATGGTATAGGATGTGATGCCCATGGCAACGTAACCGTAAACTATTTTTTCGAGCGACTGGAAAATCAGGTAGGATGAGGCAATAATAAAAACATCGAGATACAGTATGATGCGCCCAGGGCTGATATTCCGGTATTTGTTGATGATCATGGCAATAATATCGGTTCCGCCGGTACTGCCGCCCTGTGTAAAAACAATGCCAACACCGGCACCGCCTAAAATTCCGCCCAGAACGGTTGACAGAAAAACATCGTTAATAATCGGTTTGGTTATTAGCTGTTGCAGAAGCGAAAACAATACTGACAGAACAACCACGCTGAAAATTGTTTTCACCCCAAAACTCCGGCCTAAAATTTTAACGGCAAACACAATCAACAC
>CAIXAQ010000216.1 GCA_903917425.1 uncultured Bacteroidales bacterium | reverse complement strand
TTTTCCCTGATATTGGCACGCCATACTTGCGCATACGAAAGGAAAAAGCGTTGATCGGGTGTAAATCCATCGATTTTTTCGTCTTTTTTCTTTCCTTCGAGTGCCTTCTGTAAACCGTTGTATGCAACATTCATACCTCCAAGGTCAGCGATATTTTCGCCGAGGGTAAGTTTGCCGTCCACATGCAGAGAATCCAGGATTTTATAGTTATCGTACTGATCAACAAGCACTTTTGTTTTACCTTCAAAATTCTTTGAGTCGTCAGCCAGCCACCAGTCGTGAAGGTTGCCATCTTTGTCGTATTGACGGCCCTGATCATCAAAACCATGTGTCATTTCGTGCGATATTACCATACCGATTGCACCGTAGTTTACAGCATCGTCGGCATCCATAAAGAAGAAAGGCGGCTGCAGAATGGCTGCAGGGAAAACGATCTCATTCATATTCGGGCTGTAATAGGCATTTATAGTTTGAGGTGTCATGCCCCATTCGCTTCGGTCAACAGGCTTGCCAATTTTTACGATATCGCGGTTAACAGAAAATTGCCTTGCATTTTTCTTGTTGGCATAATAGGAATCGGTTCCAATGCTCAGGCTGCTGTAATCAATCCATTTGTCAGGGTAACCAATTTTGACATTGATTTTGGCCAGTTTGGCATGAGCTTCTTTTTTGGTAGTTTCCGACATCCAGGTCAGTCCGTCGATGCGTTCACCCAGCGAAATTTTCAGATTACCAACCAGTTCGACCATGCGTTTTTTAGCTTCCGGTGGAAAGAATTTCTGAACATATAACTGTCCGACTGCCTCACCCAAAGAGCTACTGGTTTGATCAAGCATGCGTTTCCAACGCGGTTGCTGCTCTTTTACACCCGATAATACTGTACCATAAAAGGCAAAATGTTCTTTATCGAAATCTGACGAAAGCGATGATGCTGCCGAATTAATCAGATCCCAACGGAAATAAACCTTCCAGTCGGCAACTGAAACAGTATTTAAAAGCTTTGTCACTCCTGTCATAAATTTTGGCTGACCAACGTTAATTTCGTTTGTCGCCTGCAATTTAATGCCATCAAAATAGGCTTTCCAGTCCAGGCCCGGAGCCATTTTCTGTAATCCCGCCAAATCAGTTTTATTATAGTTCGCGTTCGGATCGCGCAGTTCGAGACGAGTTGAAGAGAATTTTGCAATTTCAGTTTCAATTTTCATCACAATATCGGCATCTTTTGCTGCCTGTTCGGGAGCAGAACCTGCTAATACGAACATTTTCACCATATGTTTTACATAGCTTTCGCGGATTTCCTTCGATCGGGCATCCGTTCCCAGGTAGTAATCCCTGTCGGGCAAACCAAGCCCGCCCTGATAGGTGGAAGCGATTACCTGGTTAGAGTTTTTGTCGTCGGGGCTGCCGAACAGGTAGAATAGCGGGTAATTCCCGGAAGCATGCTGCATGGCAATCATATTCTGAACATCTGCAATGGTTGCAAACGAATTGATCTGCTCCAGTTCTGCTTTTAACGGATTGATGCCATCTTTATCGATTTTCACCGAATCCATTCCTGAATTGTAGAAGTCACGGATTTTCTGATTCACAGAACCTTCAGCTGCAGTTTTATCGGCAGATGCTTCGGCTAAGATGGTTTTAAGCTGCACGTAATTTTCTTCTTCCAGCACTTCGAATGCCCCGTAACGGCTGTACTGGGCAGGAATCGGATTGTTTTTCAACCATGTTCCATTTGCAAATTTGTAAAAGTCGTCGCCTGCTTTTACTGTTGTGTCCATGTTGGCTGCATTTATGGCCGGTTCGGCTTTCTTGTCTTTCCCTTTGTCGCCGCAGGAAGCGGTTCCTAACGAAAGAGCTATGATACCTACTGATGCCATAATAGATTGTCTTAAAGTAAATTTCATTTGAGTTAATTTATTGGTTTCGGGTTTCGATAAAAATCGAACAAAAGTACTATTTGTTGCGACTCCATCACCTGCTAATCGCTGAGTGCCTGAAGTAAATCGGTATAATTCAGTTAATAATCGACATGATGAAATTTTTCAATTGCCCGTCTTTCAATATTTCATTTAAGAAATCCAAAAGTGGAACTCATAAAAGGTTGAAACAATTGAGAAACTATAATTTCTGCTCCTGTTTTTCTTAACCGCGCATTCATTTTTCCATACATTTGCCG
>CAIXAQ010000215.1 GCA_903917425.1 uncultured Bacteroidales bacterium | reverse complement strand
TGCCTGTATCAATACTTTGCCCTGTTTGTTTTTCCGGCCTGCCCGCCCTGCTACCTGAGCCATCAACTGAAAACCACGCTCAAAGGCCCTGAAATCGGGATAAGAAAGCAAGCTGTCAGCATTTAGTATCCCAACCAGGCTAACATTATCAAAATCAAGGCCCTTTGTTACCATCTGTGTGCCGACGAGTATGTCAATTTTGCGTTCTTCGAAAGCGGCTATCAGTTTCTGATGCGCAAAGCGCGACCGGGTCGTGTCGAGATCCATGCGGGCAATCCGCGCCTTAGGAACTATCAGAGAAAGCTCTTCTTCAATTTTTTCGGTACCGAAGCCTTTCATTACCAGGTGTGTATGACCACAGTCGGGGCACTTCTCAGGAATGCGTGTAGTATAACCACAATAGTGGCAGCGGAGTTGATTCTGCTTTTTATGGTAAACCAGCGAAACATCGCATTGTACGCAATGAGGTATCCAACTGCAGTTTTCGCAGTCGATATGCAGCGAAAAGCCGCGCCGGTTCTGGAAAAGAATCACCTGTTCATTCGCGGATAAGGCTGTTTCAATCTCATGGATCAATGCCGAAGAAAATATCGACTGCATCGTTTTCTTCCTATGCTCCTCCTTCAGGTTGACAAGTTGCACCTGTGGAAGCAATAATCCGCCATAACGTTCGGCAAGCGTGCTGAAACCATATTTCCCCAGTTTCGCATTATAGAAACTCTCAATGGCAGGAGTTGCCGATCCCAGCAGCACCTTGGCTCCATGCATCGAAGCCAGGAAAACAGCCGCATCACGGGCATTGTAGCGTGGTGCAGGATCGTTTTGCTTGTACGATGCATCGTGTTCTTCGTCAATAATAATCAGCCCAAGATTGTTAAACGGGAGGAACATGGCCGATCGCGCCCCTAACAGAATCTTAAATGCCTGTGAACCAGTTCCTGCAACGTGTTGCCAAATTTCAACTCTTTCATTTTCGTTGTAACGCGAATGATAAACCCCCACATCGTTTCCGAAATATTTTTGCAAACGGTTAATAATCTGGGTGGTAAGCGCTATTTCGGGCAGCAGGTACAAAACCTGTCTGCCTTTTTCGAGCATTTGCCTGATGAGTTTAATGTAAATTTCCGTCTTCCCGCTTGAGGTTATACCATGCAACAGGACCACATTTTTTTCGGCAAACGAATCCGTTATTTCCTTCATCACCTGTTGCTGCACAGGAGTTAAATCAATGCTTTCGGTTGTGTGAGTGGCTTTACGGTAGTTGAGACGACTGATTTCCTTATCGTATTCCTCGAAAACGCCTTTTTTTTCAAGTGCCTTGTATTTTGATGCCGCATCCTCGATTCGTGCGAACAATTCCTTGCGGGAAACTTCCACCGGGTTGTTCGACATAATTTTCGAAAGCTGAATGTATTCAATCAGGAGGTCAAGCTGCTTAGGCGCTTTTCGTTCCAGTTTCTCGTAAAGTTTCTGTAATTCCTCCTCGCTGCTGTATGAATCGGTAAGTTTAATGAAGGAAAGTGTTTTCGGCGTAAACCTTTCATGTATTTCCTCTTCGGTAACGATATATCCTTTCTCTATAAGATTGTGTATCAATGGGATGATTTTCGCCAGGTCGGCATACCGGGATGCATCGGTAATGGATAAAACCCCATTTTCCTTCAAAGCACGAAGCAAATTGTATTCCTTTTCCGATAGTATTTGGGTGCTGATTTCAACACCCGGGACCAACCTGATTTTTGATTCGCTAGCCAGTTTCAGGGCTGCAGGTAAGGCCGCATTCATTACTTCTCCTACCGCGCAGCAGTAATAGGATGCAATCCATTCCCAAAGTTTAAACTGAAATTCGTTGGCAACCGGATGAAGGTCGAGAACGCCTAAAATATATTTAGTTTCGACAGCAGGCGCTTTTTCGGAAACACTGTGAATCAATGCGGTATACACCTTCTTTTTCCCAAACTGCACCACTACACGCTTACCAGGCACCACCGCATCGTTAAGATCGAAGGGTACACGATATGTAAAGTAACCTGCTACAGGCAAAGGGAGCAAAACATTTACAAATAATGTGGTGCGCATTGGACATTAGTTAGACATGAAAAGCTGAGGCGGGACGTTTTACAACTTAGCCTTTTAAAGAAGACTTAAGTGCGGTAGGTTGTTTGATTACAATGTTTTTACGAAAGGAATTAATGGTTATGGAAAGGGGGTGACTTGCATTATAATAATTCAATTCTTAATATTTTTGCTGAATGATGAACAGTTAAAATATCAATTCTTTCTTCCGAAATGAACTTATATATGATTCGATAATTTCCAAGAATCAACTCTCTGGTAGAGTCATTGTTCAATTCAGGAACTATCCTTCCAAGTGATGGCTGTGTTTTGAGAGTTCTGGCACGTTCTCTGATACGTCGTATCTGAATCACAGCGTATTTAACGGAATCCTTTGAAATAAATTCCGCGATGTTTAGCAGGTCATCGATTGATTGTTCTGTCCAATTTAAACGAGCCATTTACCTAGTCGTTTTTCAAGTTCTTCATCTGGCACCACCTGATTATTATCTGACTGATAAATACCTTTTTCAATCTTCTCCACAAGTATTATTTGGTCAAGAATATCATCAATACTTACGGTATCGGGTAAATTTTTGATGCCATTAATTATTTTATCCTTTGTTGTCATAATCTATTCTTTCCTACAAAGATAAATGTTTGAATAATGAAATACAAGAAGCAGAGACTGGCAAATATCCCTTTAATCCTCCAAATCATCATAATTAATTGGTGCTTTGGGCGATTTAGGTTGAGGCTTGATTAATTTAGGTTCGGGCTTTGCTTTCGGTTTTTCGGGTTCGCTTTCTTCTGTTTTTGCTTTTCGCGGCCTAAGTTCCCGGGTTCGCATTATTTTATAATCGCGTTGTTCGGTAAACTTGTTTCCTTTTGAAGGTTCTCGTTCTGGTGTTGAGTCTGTTGGTTGGACGGGAATAAAAGGAGCTTGCGGAATTTCAGGATTAACATCCATGGACTCAGTCACCATTTTCTTTGGATGCAGGTATTCGTCCCGATCTTCGATGCGGGTGACAGGTTTTAGTTTTATTTTTTCAACTTTGCGGCGTTCCGGCCTGTCGCCTTTGTTAAAGCGGTCATCGCGGGAAGGTCTGTCACTTTTACGATCATCTTTGTTGAATTCTTTCTTTTCGCGGGGAATAAAAACGGTATCGCCACTTTCTTCGCGTGGTTTGTATTCACGCGGCTTGAATTCCCTGGATTTGTATTCACTTTCGGAGGAATCTCGCTCGCGGCGGGGTTGGCTGTTTTCATTATTCTCGCCCTCTTTACTTTCGAAACGGGTCGATCGTCTTTCGCTGTATTCGCTGCGGGGTTTAATCTCGCGCGTTTTATACTCCCTGGGTTTAGGATCGAGCGAATCGAAGTCGCCTTCAGGTGCATCTTTACTACGCCAGTTTGGCTTGTCGTCCCGCTTCGAATAGTCGCGGCCATCTTCTTCCGGGTTTTCACCATCCATGTAACGGCCTCTTTTGCTGCCTTTATACAAATCGAAATGCTCGAAGCGGCATTCGAGCGGGCCGTTGAAAACCGGCAGTTTAGCTGTTGGTCTCAGGCCGATCATACTTAAAGCCCTTTGATCACTGCTTATCACCCATGCCTGGTAGCCGGCGAACTCCTGTTTCAGCGTATTGCCAATGCTTTTGTATAAGCCAATGATATCGCCCAGACGTATGCGTTCGCCGTAAGGCGGATTGATTATTATGATGCCCGGTTCGCCGGGAGGCGGCTGCAAAGCTGATATTGGATTTACCGAAAGAGTAACATCTTTGTGCAAACGTGCGGATTTCACATTAGCCCTTGCCGAGGCCAGGTTTTTTGGTGATATATCGCTGCCTAAAATCTGGAATTCAAACTCGGTCTGTTGATCCATGGCTTCTTTGGTAACTTCATTCCACATATCCTGGTCGAAATCGGGCCAGTGCATAAATCCGAATTCCTTGCGATACATTCCGGCAGGAAAATTATTTGCAATCATGGCCGCTTCAATAACCAGGGTACCCGAGCCACACATAGGATCGATAAAATGACAATCGTGTTTCCACCCTGAAAGCATGATTAGCCCTGCGGCTAAAACTTCGCTCATAGGAGCCTCGGCATTTGAAACCCGGTAACCTCGTTTATGCAGCGAGGCCCCTGAACTATCCACAGATACATCACAAATGCTGCCACGGATATGAATATTTATCCTCACATGCGGGTTTTCAGTATCAACCGATGGCCTGCGTCCGTTGCTAATGGTGCGGAAACGATCCACAATGGCATCCTTGGTTCGCTGGGCAATATAATGCGTATGTGTTAATTCCGAATCGCTCGAAACGGCATCCACCGCCAGTGTCTTTTGTAAGGTAAGGAAATTTTCCCAGGGATATGCGGTGATCTGGTTGTACAAATCATCTTCATCGGCCATCTGAAAAGTAAAAATCGGCATCAGGATACGCTGAGCCGTGCGCAGACAGTAATTAGCCTTGTATAGCAAACGCTTATCGCCTTCGAAACTTACGGCGCGTGTAAGCACCTGAACATTGACCCCACCCAGGGCTTCAATTTCGGTTGCCAGCACCTGTTCAAGTCCTGCAATGGTTTTTACAATAAATGTTTGTGGCAATGTGCCGTCTGTTGAAGGTTCCAAGTGAAGTTGTTTTTCCAATGAGGTAGTCAAATCTATTTATCTTTAATATTGTCAATAAATATTTGTTTATCAACAATATAACGTGTGTGAGTTCCTTTTCCTATCATCCCGGCTTCGTCGGTCGCTGAAACTTCGAAAACAAGTTTATTTCCTTCCGATTGTATTAATTTTGAGTTGCATGAAACCATTTTACCGGGTAAAGTTGCTTTAAAATGTTTTACCGAAACTTCGGTCCCAACAGTCACAAACCCTTCGGATAGAAACTTTTCAACACTTTCCATGGCTGTCTGCTCCATAAGAGCTATCATGGCTGGTGTAGCGAAAACTTCGACTGTGCCCGACCCGAAAGCTGTTGCTGTTTTCCCGGCCGTAACTACAATTTGTTTTTTGCCTTCTATACCTGGAGTAAGTTCAGATTCCACGTGTTGCTTAGTCTGAAAAATTGACAATAAAAGTCTGTTTCAGGTTTGGGCTGAGACTTTGGCTAACAGGGCAGGTTTTAATTGTATTGGTAATAATGGCCTTTTCCTTGTCAGAATAATTTGCGGCAGGAAAATCAAATTCGACAACCACCTCGCCTACCCGGCGGGGTTCCGAAGCCATGATCTTGGTAATTTTAATGGTGGCTCCATCCACGTTAAATCCATGCGTCCGGGCTGCAATTCCGACTACTGTAATAGCGCAAACTCCCAGCGAGGTTGCCAGCAGGTCAGTTGGCGAAAAAGCCTCACCTTTCCCCTGGTTGTCAACGGGGGCATCGGTAAATATAATTTGCCCGGATTTTAAATGCAAAGCTTCTGTGCGCAAATCGCCCAAATAAGTAACCCTCGAAGTTTCCATGAAAATATGATTATTGTGCAAAGATAGCAAAGTTATTGACGGTGTTTCATCCGGAAAATACGTAATTGTATAACTATCAGTATAACTGGATTTTAAATATTATTAAAATGTAAATCTCCAAATAAAATATCCCGGTAATTTAGTTTAGAAAAATGATTTTCAGTTCCAATGCCTGTACGAATTCTACTGACACGGTTTGATGACTGAATTGGTGAAAAGACCTCATTTCCCGCCAATATTTCACTGCAGACCCGATTTATCTTCTTTTTGTCCTTGTTAATAATATGTTAACAAGAGCGACGTATTCCAATTTACTTCCTAATTTTGGAACTGTGAAGAAAACAACTTTTCTGATAATAGTTTCCATAACCGGTTTAGCGCTGGCGGGTATCATATTAATACAGTTTTACTGGATCCGGAATGCAGTTTTGCTGCAGGAAGAACAATTTAACAGCAGGGTCCGGCTTGCACTTAAAGGAACGGTGAACCAGATGTACGAAAATAAATCGGATACATGCGACGCCGGACTTTTTTGCAGCAGCAACTGTTCGCGTTCGAATAGCCTCATAATTAACGGGCTAAACATGGATGCACTCAAACCTCTCATACACACCGAATTTTCGGAAGTTGGCCTTCAGGGCCCCTATGTTTATGGTATTTATAATCCTGAAGCCCAAAAAGCTGAATTTATCTCCAAAACAGGTTACGACGCGCAATTGATAAAAACCGAACATACCGTTTCCTTATCCTGTATTTATAAAAATGATCACATGCTACTTGGAGTCTGGTTTCCGGATGAGCGAAACCGGGCCTTTCAAAATATATTCTGGTGGTTGCTGCTCTGTTTCGCCTTGCTGACGATACTCGTATTCGGGTTTATATTTAACATATATTCGTATTTGCGACAGAAAAAAATATCGGAGATGAAGACGGATTTTGTTAACAATATTACCCACGAGTTTAAAACACCCATTGCTACCATATCGTTGGCTAGTGAAATGTTGTTAAACCCGCTGGTACTTGCTTCCGAAACCAAAACCCGCAAATATGCAGGTATTATATATGACGAAAACATCCGGCTGAAAAACCAGGTAGATCATGTGCTGCAACTTACGCAACTCGATAATGGCACTTTTAACCTCAGGTTTTCAATTGTCGACATGCATCAGCTGGTTTATAAAGTAGTTGACAGCTTTCAACTGATAGTGAAAGAAAAACAAGGCAGTGTCAAAATGCAACTTGCCGCTACCAATCACCAGGTATATGCCGACAGTATGCATATCGAAAACATAATAGTCAACTTGCTCGATAATGCAAACAAGTATTCGCCGGGAATTCCCGATATTACAATAAGCACTTATAACAGAAACGACCATTTGGTCGTGTCTGTTGAAGACAAAGGCATTGGTATAAGCATTAAAAACCAAAAAAACATTTTCCGTAAAATGTACCGTGTACATACAGGGAACCTTCACGATGTGAAAGGCTTCGGCCTGGGCCTGTATTACGTGAAACGCCTTGTAAATGCTCATAACGGCGACATACACCTGCACAGCGAACCTGGTAAAGGAAGTCGGTTCGAAATCTCGTTTCCGCTCGATTTCCTCAGTAATGGTTCACAAAAAAAACAGTTCTATGAAAGTTAAGATTTTATTGGTTGAAGATGATATTAACCTGGGCGATGTGCTTCGCGACTACCTTGAACTGCAGGAGTATGAAGTAACCCGGGCCATGGATGGCGTTGAAGGGCTGGAAATTTTTAAGTCGCAGCCTTTCGACCTTTTATTGCTTGATGTGATGCTGCCCCGAAAAGACGGATTTACCCTTGCTAACGAAATACGGGCAATAAACCAGCAGATTCCTTTAATTTTTCTTACAGCACGTGGACAAATGGAGGATAGGGTAACGGGATTTAAAACCGGTTGCGACGATTATATTACAAAACCCTTTAGCAGCGAAGAGCTTGAACTTCGGATCGGGGCTATATTACGGCGTTGCATGCAACCCGAAATCAATCCCCAGTCAGAATCAGGATTATCAACGGGTATTTTCCCGCTTGGCAAATATACTTTTGATTCGGTTAATCACGAACTGCGCATTGCGGATAGGCGCATTACCCTCACTACCAAAGAATTGGATTTACTTAAGGTTTTGTATAGTCATAAAAATGAACTTATTACCCGCGAAAAAACACTGAAAGCGGTTTGGGGAAGCGACAACTACTTTATTGGCCGCAGCATGGATGTATTTATTACCAAACTTCGCAAGTACCTGAAAGACGATCCCAATATTTCAATCGTAAATATACATGGATCAGGTTTCAGGCTTGAAGTAAAGGATTCGGATTGAAAGAGAGTCGATTTGTTCATTATCAAATCCATCGCTTTGGATGTAAAAGTATCGCAAACCCCCTTTCTTTTTCATTCTAAATTTAATG
>CAIXAQ010000214.1 GCA_903917425.1 uncultured Bacteroidales bacterium | reverse complement strand
AGACTAAAAGGGAAAAGACTAATCTTCTTCTTTTTCCTGTTCTTCGTAGGCTTTAAGCAATGCCATCTGAACATCTGGTGGAACCGGGGCATATTCGCCAAATGACAGCGAATAGGTGCCGCTGCCTGATGTAAGCGAACTGAGTGCAGTCGAATACCTGTTCATTTCGGCCAAAGGAACTTTTGCTTTAATTTTCTGGTACGTTCCTTCGCTGTCCATACCCATGATGATAGCGCGGCGGCCTTGTAAGTCGGTCATGATGTCGCCCATGCGCTCGGCAGGTACCATTACTTCAACGTCGTAAATAGGTTCAAGGATTTTGGGCCCTGCATTTTTAAATGCTTCTCTGAAAGCATGACGTCCTGCCAGTTTAAAAGCAAGTTCGTTTGAATCGACAGCATGCATTTTTCCATCGTACACGTTTACAACTATGTCGCGGGCATAAGAGCCTGTAAGCGGACCTTCTTCAATTTTTTCCATTATTCCTTTCAGGATAGCCGGCAAAAACCGTGCATCAATGGCACCGCCAACGATACAGTTGTTATAAACCAGTTTTCCGCCCCATGCAAGTTGCTGCTCATCAGTACCACGAACCGGGAACTCGCTCTGAAACTTCATGCCTTCGACATAAGGCTCAATAAGCATGTGTACTTCGCCAAACTGACCGGCACCGCCCGACTGTTTTTTATGGCGGTACATAGCTTTTGCTGGTTTGGTAATGGTTTCGCGATACGGTATTTTCGGTGCAATGTATTCGACAGGGATTTTATCTAGGTGTTCAAGATACCATTTGGCAATATTCAGGTGAAGTTCGCCCTGTCCTTTAAGTATAATTTGTTTCAGTTCTTTCGAGTATTCGATCAAAAGGGTTTGATCCACTTTGTGCATTTCGTTGAGGCGAGCACCTAGTTTTTCGTCGTCGCTCGAATTTTTAGGCCTGATAGCCATGGTGATTTTTGGCGTCGGGAATTGTATGGGAACAATCACATCATCAGCATTTTTGGCTGAATTCAAGGTGTCGCCGGTACGGGTGTTTTTGAGTTTGATGGTTGCGGCTATGTCGCCCGCGCAAACTCGTTCCACTTTTTCGCGTTTCTTACCTGCAATAAACAATAATTGCGAAATGCGCTCTTTGCCCGAATTTGTACTGTTAATCAAATCCATCGCTTCGGTAATTTCACCGCCATAAACCTTGAAGAAAGCAATTTCGCCAAGGTGTTCTTCGACAGATATTTTTACTACCTGTAAGGAAGCAGGATCAGCCGAATTGCATTTCAGTTCTTTACCGCCTGTTGTTAGTTTAGCCGGCATTTCGTCAGGTGCAGGAACAGAGGTGCAAACGAATTCCAACAAACGGCCTATGCCTTTGTTTTGCTTAGCCGAAATACTGAATACAGGATATAATCCACGGGCAATAATACCTGCCTTAAGTCCTTTTTCGAGCTGATCTTCGGTGAGTGAACCGTTTTCGAAGAAAGCTTCCATGAGTGATTCATCGCTTTCGGCTGCTTTCTCGATAAGGACAGACTGTAAGTTTTCGGCTTTAGCCATTTCGCCTGCCGGAATATCCAAGACCTCAGGTTTTCCTCCGCCATCGGCATATTTTAGCATTTTCATCTGCATCAGGTCGATAATGGCATTAAAGCCTGGTCCTTCGTTCAGAGGATATTGTAACAAGGTAACATTCGGGCCAAACTGAACTTTCAACTGGCGAACCGTTTCTTCAAAATTTGCTTTTTCATGTTCCAGTTGGTTTACGGCAAAAATAACCGGGGTTTGATTTTTGTTGGTTTGACGCCATGTAATTTCGGTGCCTACTTCGACACCGGTAGCAGCATTGACGGCAATCAGTACAGTGTCGGCAACCCGCATGGCTGATTTGACATCGCCATGAAAGTCAAGCAGGCCGGGTGTGTCGATAATGTTGATTTTCCGGTCGTTCCAGAAACCGTGGATAAGGCTGGTGTTGAGGCTGTGTTTTCTTTGAATCTCATCTGCAGAGTAATCGGAGAGGGTGTTTCCTTCATCGATACTGCCGAGTCGGTTTATGACTCCCATGGTCAGGGCAAGTGATTCAGCGAGCAGGGTTTTGCCGCTTCCGGCATGGCCTGTAATGACAATGTTTCGCAATTGATCCGGTTGTACGGCTTGCATGGCAGAACTCCTTT
>CAIXAQ010000213.1 GCA_903917425.1 uncultured Bacteroidales bacterium | reverse complement strand
TGAAAATACGCATCCTGCCCCCATGCTACTAATTTTACATCCTGAATATTGCCGTTGGTTTGGAAAACTATCGAATCCGTTTCTATAAAAAGGGTATTACTATTATTTGGGTCTATAGTAACTTTCACAAAAATATAAGCGCTGTCGTTCGCGCCAATTTCCATGTCGAGGTACTGCCCGGTGGCATCACCATCAATATTCAACCTGAAGGGTGAAGCTTTTCCCCTGGCGAGCGATATTTTAGAAATATTAATTTTGCTTGAACTGGTATTTCGTATTACCAGCGATTGATAACTTGAACCTATTGTAGTAAAAACGGTATCAAACAGGACGGTGTCTGCACTAAATTCAAGTTTGAAGGAAGTATCCGTGCTTAACTCATCTTTATTACAGGCTGTAAAGGCTATAATGCTGATTATCAATAAACAAAATAGTACTGATGCGATATGTTTCTTTGTCATTGGCATTCCTTAAATTTGGCAGTAAAGATAGGCTAACAGAAGTATAATCTGATTAACGAATATTTTTCTGAATTAATATTTCAGTTCAACTTTTTTTTACTTTTAATGAAATTTGCATATGTGCATTTTTACAGTAAAATATTGTCAAATTCTGATGTACAAAGTCCCGATGGTAGAATCTCATCAATATAAAGCGAAAAGCAATCTGCTTGATTTGAAGTGCAGATATTGTTATGATAGCTGACATTAAAGGATGCTTCAAATTGCTTTCATAAATTAGGCTTGGCTTATAAGGAAAAAAAATCTACCTTTGCCTGATTTTCTGAAAGCCAATATAATAAGTGATAAATAGCTGACATACTATGGATTATATAAAATTTGACAAATCGAAACTGATAAATCTCGAGTATTCCCTCACCCGCGAATTGCTCCGTTCCAACAGGGCAGGTTCATATGCTTCCACCACTATTATCGGATGTAATACCCGCAAATATCATGGATTATTGGTTGCACCTCAACCTCAGCTCGATGGAGGAATGCATGTGCTATTGTCAATGCTCGACGAATCAATCATTCAGCACGACCATGAATTCAATCTTGCTATTCACAAATTTAAAGGCGAGAAGTTCAATCCGAAAGGTCACAAATATGTTACGGATTTCGATTTCGATCCGAACCCGATACTTACTTTTAGGGTAGGAGGGGTAGTGTTGACGAAGGAAATGCTTTTTGCCGGCAACAGCGACAGCATCATTATAAAATACACCCTGGTTGAGGCTCATTCCCCAACCAAAATGCGTTTCAGGCCCTTTTTGGCATACAGGAATATTCATTCGCTCAGTAAAGCCAACAACGATGTTGAACGCAAATACGACGAGATTCCCAATGGTATTAAAATCCGCATGTACTTAGGCTATCCGCATTTGCACCTTCAGTTTTCAAAGGAGAATGAGTATGTACATGCCCCGGATTGGTACTTCGACTTCGATTACATGCGGGAGAAAGCTCGTGGATATGAGTCCCTGGAAGATTTATATACGCCGGGCTATTTTGAATTACCGATAAATGTTGGGGAAAGCGTCTATTTTATGGCAAGTCTCGAAGCCGAAGATCCCAGGACTTTTGCCCGCATGTTCAGCCAGGAACTGAAAAAGCGCATTATTCGCGATAGCTTTGAAAATTGCCTGAAAAATGCCGCCCAGCAGTTTATTGTAAAAAAAGGTAAGAAATATGAATTAATTGCCGGTTTTCATTGGTTTGGACGTGTTGCCCGCGACACATTTATCTCATTGCCAGGGCTGACACTTTTACAAGGTGATTTTAAAACATTTAAAGCCATATTGGACGCCTGCCTTCTCGAGATGAAGGGTCCGCTTTTCCCTAATTCGGGAACTGGCCTGAAACTTGAATATAATTCCGTTGACGCTCCCTTATGGTTTTTCTGGACATTGCAGCAATATGTGAAATATAGCGATGACAAATCAGTCTGGAAAAACTATGGCGAATACATGAAGCTGATTTTGAACAGTTTCCGCGAAGGAGCACCATATAATATTCACATGTTGGATAACGGACTGTTATATGCCGGTGTAAATGGTTCGGCTATTACCTGGATGGACGCCATCGTTGATGGTAAACCTGTCACACCGCGTATCGGACTGGCAGTTGAAGTAAATGCACTTTGGTACAATGCCATTCGTTTTGCCATTGAACTGGCCGAAAAGGCAGGTGAAAAAGACTTTGTAAATGATTGGCAGCCAATAGCCGATCGTATTCCCGCTGCATTTGTTGATACTTTCTGGTTTAAAGAAAAAAACTACCTCTACGACTACGTACTGGGTGATTTCCGTGATAAGTCGGTACGTCCTAACCAGATTTTTGCCGCTTCATTGCCTTTTTCGCCACTCAACGACGACCAACGTAAAGGTATTCTCGACAGGGTTCAGTCCGAATTGCTTACACCCAGAGGCTTACGCACGCTGGCACCTAAAAACCCTGCTTACGTTCCCGAATATACGGGCGATCAAACAGCACGTAACAGGGCTTATCATCAGGGTTCCGTTTTTCCCTGGTTATTCGGTCATTTTGCTGAAGCCTGGCTGAGGCTCTACGAACAAGGTGGAACAGCTTACATTACCAAGCTTTATAATGGTTTTGAAGAAGTAATTACTGAACATGGTATTGGTACCATTTCAGAGTTGTACGATGGCGACCCTCCATACCGTCCATCAGGTGCTATATCGCAGGCGTGGAGTGTCTCGGAACTTTTGCGTGTAAGCGACATGCTTAAATCAATGAAGCCTTCGAAAACTCCGAAGACGAAATAACTTACAAAGACAATATAAATAAGTATGAAAGTTTTAATGTTTGGATGGGAGTTTCCTCCCCATATTACCGGGGGGCTTGGTACAGCCTGTTTTGGACTGACCAAAGGTTTATTGAAACATGGGGTAGAAGTGCAGTTTGTTGTGCCCAAAGCTTATGGCGACGAAAGCCAGGAAGCGGTCAGGCTGATTAACGCCAGCGATGTCACAGTGATGATGAATGATGCCGTATTCCGCGAATATTGGAACCAGATCACTTATATGGAAATTGGCTCAAACCTCATACCCTATGTGGGACCTGAGGACTTTGAACAAATGGTGAGTGAGAATACAAATACCAGGATTGAGGAATCCGGAAGGGTTTTTTCCGAAAGGTTCCAGTTTTCGGGTAAATATGGTCACGACCTGATGGAAGAAGTGGCCCGTTACGCACTGGTTGGCGCTGCTATTGCCGCCAACAGCGAATTTGATGTTATTCATGCTCACGACTGGTTGACCTACTCGGCCGGAGTCGCGGCAAAAAAAATATCGGGTAAACCTCTTGTCGTGCATATGCATGCAA
The DNA here is from genome assembly GCA_903917425.1 of uncultured Bacteroidales bacterium. Classification (GTDB taxonomy): domain Bacteria; phylum Bacteroidota; class Bacteroidia; order Bacteroidales; family UBA4417; genus UBA4417. The sequence continues at coordinate 7,603 of CAIXAQ010000213.1, read as the reverse complement.
CCGAATTCGATCGATCGGGCGAAAATTACAACGAGAATGTTTATGAAATTGAACGAAAAGGAATGGCTGAAGCTGACCGGGTAATAACGGTCAGTAATCTCACCAGGAACATCGTCATCGACAGGTATCATATTGATCCCGATAAGGTTATTACAGTTCATAATGCAGTTGAACCGCCCGAAAATACTGAAATCCTTGATGCGGAAAAACATGTCAAAGAAAAAATAGTAACTTTTCTCGGTAGGATCACCTTCCAGAAAGGCCCGGAATATTTTATCGAAGCAGCGTGCAAAGTACTCGAACGCGATAAAAATGTACGTTTTGTAATGGCGGGCACCGGCGACCTGATGGAGAAAATGATAAAACGGGTTGCAAAACTGAAGATATCGTCACATTTTCATTTTACCGGATTCCTGAAAGGCGAAAATGTCGATCGTATGTTTGCCATGAGTGATGTTTATGTAATGCCTTCGGTGTCAGAACCTTTCGGGATTTCACCTCTCGAAGCCATGAGGTCAAATGTTCCTGTTGTCATTTCGAAACAATCGGGGGTAGCAGAAGTTCTTAACCATGTGATGAAAGTCGATTTCTGGGATGTGGACGCGATGGCGGATGCTATTTATGGGCTGTTGCATTATGAATCACTCAATACCATGTTTCTCACCCATGGAACCGAGGAAGTGAATAACCTGAAATGGGAATCGGCCGCCCGTAAAGTTGCCGATATCTACGAATCACTAGTTTAAAAAGTAAATACATTATTTTAACCATAGTTTTAAAAACCACGATATATGAGGTCAATTTGTCTTTATTTCCAGGTTCACCAGCCATTCCGCCTTCGTACATATAGGTTCTTCGATATTGGCGCCGACCATTATTATTACGACGATTATCAGAATAAGCGCATAACCAGGCGTATAGCAACTGACTGCTACCTTCCGGCAAACGAAGTTCTGCTGGCCCTGATTAATGAGTATGGCTCGGCATTTAAAGTGACTTTTAGTATCAGCGGAATCGCAATCGAACAGTTTAAAAAATACTCACCCGAGGTGATCGAGAGTTTTAAACGCCTGGCCAAAACCGGAAACGTGGAATTTCTTGCCGAAACGTATTCGCATTCACTCGTGGCATTAAGCAATCCTGATGAATTTAAACGGCAGGTCGAGGAGCATGCTGCGGCAATAAAAGAACTGTTTGGAGTAACCCCAACCGCCTTCAGGAATACTGAACTTGTGTATTCAAATAATATTGCAGGACAGGTGCTCTCAATGGGCTACCGGACTATGCTGACTGAAGGAGCTAAGCAATTATTAGGATGGAAGAGTCCTAATTTTCTGTACTGCAGTGCACCCCATCAACGCCTTAAACTTCTGCTGCGTAATTACCAGCTTAGTGATGATATTGCGTTCAGGTTTTCGCAGCAGGATTGGAGCGAATGGCCTTTAACTGCCGACAAATATGTTTCGTGGCTCAACAATGTAGACCCAAGCCAGGAACTGGTGAATATTTTTATGGATTACGAAACCATTGGAGAACACCAAAAGGCTGAGTCCGGAATTTTCGGTTTCCTGAGGGCATTTCCCGAACAACTCATCAAATCGAATAAATGGACATTCCGCACGCCAAGCGAAGTTGCCGAAGATTTGCAACCCGTTGCCGGAATTGATTGCCCCTATGCCATTTCATGGGCTGATGAAGAACGCGATCTCACGGCCTGGCTTGGAAATGATCTTCAGGATGAGGCATTTTCGAACCTTTATAAGCTTTCGGAAACGATGGCTACCTGCACGGATGCTGACCTTCACCGCGACTGGAATTACCTGCAGTCGAGCGACCATTTTTACTACATGTGTACCAAATGGTTCAGCGATGGAGATGTTCATCAGTACTTTACTCCTTATGGCACCCCTTACGAAGCGTTTCTCAATTATATGAATGTGCTTGCCGATTTCGAAATCAGGGTAAAAGAATATGCTGCCGAAACAGCAGGCATTGCCAGGAAAGAAACTGTCAAAGCTACGCTGAACGTTGAAAAGAAACCTTTGACTGCATTAAAAAAACCTGCTGCAAAGGGTGCTGCAACCGTGGTAAAAACCGGGAAAACTCCTTCCCCTAACACAAAAACGAAGTAAATACAGCGATGGTTATTCACATTTGGATGAACTTGTGAACAACTTAAAAGGCTGTTAATTTTAAAATTCTTACTTTTGCAGACCTCTGATTTAGGTTTCAAACCTGTCAGAGGTTTGATTTTTGTGCAAAATCTCTGGTATTGATGCACTGAATTACTTGATTCTGAAACAAATATATGAGTAAAAAAAAGATGCTAAAGCCCGATTACTTATTTGAAGTAAGCTGGGAAGTATGCAATAAAGTTGGCGGAATTTATACGGTAGTAGCCACCAAGGCTCCCGGAATTCAGCAGGAATACGGTAATAATTATATAGTTATTGGTCCTGATGTTTGGAAAGAGACAATTCCGAATCCTGAATTTACCGAAGATAAAAGCATATTCCGTGCCTGGCGCGAACGTGCCGAAAATGAAGGTCTGAGAGTAAAGGTGGGTCGATGGAACATTAAGGGCCGTCCCGTGGCAATACTGGTCGATTTTACACAGTATTTTTCGTCAAAAGATGTGATTTTAGCCCAGTTTTGGGAAAAGTATAAGTTAGACAGCATTTCAGGTACCTGGGATTACGTGGAGCCGGCCTTATTTGGCTATGCAGCCGGAAAGGTAGTTGAGAGTTTTTATGAATTCAACCTCACAGCGCAGGACAAAATCGTGGCCCAGTTCCACGAATGGATGACCGGCGGCGGAATACTATATCTTAACGATCGCGTTCCCCAGATTGGAACTGTTTTTACAACCCACGCCACTGTTGTGGGAAGATGTATAGCCGGGAATAACCTGCCGCTTTACAGCCGTTTCGAAGAATATACAGGCGATGCAATGGCACAGCGTTTTCATGTGATGGCAAAACATTCGCTCGAGCATATTGCCGCTGTCGAAAGCGATGCGTTTACCACCGTAAGCAAACTTACTGCCAACGAATGCAGGCAATTTATCGGACGCGAACCTGATATTATTACTCCTAATGGTTTTGATGATTCGCTTTTCCTGGACGAAACAACTTTAGCCGGTAAGAGGCTGGTTGCACGCGAAAAACTTCTTTCGGTGGCACAAGCTGTTACGGGCCAGTTATTACCTGCCGATACACTTCTGTTGCTTAACAGCGGAAGGTATGAATTCAGGAATAAAGGCATTGATCTTTTCCTGGATGCTTTGGCAAACCTGAATCATAATCAAAAACTTACATACCCTGTTGTAGCTTTTATTACCATACCGGCCCATCATTCGGGACCAGTACCCGGATTGTCGGAGAAAATCGAATCCGGCAATTATGAGAATACCGAGGATAAAAATTACCTTACTCATGGACTCTTCGAGCCGGATTACGACCCGATTCTGCGAAGGCTAAAGGAAGATAGCTTGTTCAATTCCCTTCAGGATCAGGTTAAAGTTATATTCGTTCCTAGTTACCTGAATGGTAACGACGGAATTTTCAACCTTAGCTACTACGACCTTTTACCCGGATTTGATCTTTCCTTATTCCCCTCTTACTATGAGCCATGGGGCTACACCCCGCTCGAAAGTCTTGCTTTTGGAGTTCCAACAGTTACAACTTCGTTGGCAGGGTTTGGCTTATGGGTGAGAGACAATATTAACAATAGCAGTATCACTGTAATCAATCGTGATGATGATAACAACGAATCGGTTGTAAATGCTATAGTATCGGTAATTCTTGCATTCGAAAAAATGTCGGATACCAGGCGTGACGAACTCTCGCAATCAGCCATCTCCATTGCGCGTACAGCGTTATGGAGTAATTTGCTTATCCATTATAAGAAGGCTTATTCCCTGGCTCTTGAAAAAGTGCTCGACCGTTCCGATCTATTCCGCGATAAGCGGCAAGCCGAAACAGTGATCAGTGTTAACGGGAAAAAAGCATCTCATCCGGAGTGGCACAAAGTGCTTGTCAATCATATTTATCCTGAGTCGCTGAAAGGTTTGCTCAAACTCAGCCGCAATCTTTATTGGTGCTGGAATACCGAAGCTACCGATCTGTTCCGTATGATTGATCCTGAAAACTGGGAATATTCGGTTCATAATCCAATTGCGTTACTCGAATCACTCACCTACGGTCAGTTGCAGGAATTGGAAAGGAATCCCGAATTTATGATCCGGCTCAAGGAAGTGATGCACAATTTCGAAGTGTATCTTTCGAAAAGCGAAGGAAAGAAAAAGCCTACCATTGCTTATTTTAGTATGGAATTTGGTCTGCACGAAAGTGTACAGATATATTCCGGAGGATTGGGCGTTCTGGCAGGCGATTATCTGAAACAAGCTTCAGATTCCAACGTGGATATGATAGGTGTAGGATTATTATATCGCTATGGTTATTTCAGCCAGGCACTTTCACCCTATGGGGAGCAGGTTCCGCAATATTTCCCCCAGCGGTTCAACCACTTACCAATTAAACCGGTCCGCAATGCAAATGGAAAATGGATAATGGTCAGTATTTCATTACCCGGCCGTATCCTTTATGCAAAAGTATGGCAGTTGGATGTGGGACGCGTGCCTCTTTACCTGTTGGACGCCGATATTGACGAGAATTCTGAAGCCGACAGGTTTGTTACCCACCAGTTGTATGGCGGCGATCTGGAAGTGCGTTTTAAACAGGAATTATTACTTGGTGTTGGCGGTATTCGTCTTCTTGAGGCCATTGGCGTGGAACCGGATATTTACCATTGCAACGAAGGACATGCTGCTTTCATCGGCATCGAGCGTTTGCGTAATTATGTGCAGGAAAAACAATTATCATTCCTGCAGGCAATAGAGTTAGTAAGAGCATCAGCTCTATTTACGACACACACACCGGTTCCTGCAGGCCATGATGCATTTACCGAAGACCTGCTACGTACTTACATTCCGCATTATGCGGTGAGGCTGAATATCTCCTGGAATACTTTTATGAACCTTGGACGTCATATTGAGAACCGGAATGACCAGAAATTCTCGATGAGCGTTCTTGCGGCTAAACTTTCGCAGGAAATGAATGGCGTTAGCCGCATTCATGGCCAGGTTAGCCGGCAGATGTTTAAAACCATGTATAACGGCTTTTATGAAAATGAAATTCATATCGGTTATGTAACCAATGGTGTTCATTTCCCAACCTGGGCCAATTCCAAATGGAAAAAACTCTATACCCAGGAATTTGGAGCAGCATTTCTCGAAGATCAATCGAATCCTGAATATTGGAAGAAGATACATAATGTTCCCGATGAGCGGATATGGCATATCAGGCAGGAACTGAGGGGCGAACTTATCAGTTACATGAAAAAACGCCTTGTCGATTCGATGGGTGCAAGCTCGGAAAATCCAAAGCAGGTAATTCAAACGGTTGAGGCTCTTGACAGCGACGCACTTACTATTGGTTTTGCCAGGAGGTTTGCCACTTACAAAAGGGCTCACCTGCTTTTTTCGAATATTGAACGCCTCGCTCAAATACTAAGCGATGCAAAACGCCCCGTGCAGTTTGTTTTTGCAGGCAAAGCCCATCCGGCCGACAAAGCTGGTGCCGACCTGATCAAGCGGATTATCGAAGTTTCGCGCATGCCTCAATTTGTGAGCAAGGTTATATTCCTCGAAAATTATAATATGGCGATGGCCCGTAAACTGGTTCAGGGAGTTGATATCTGGCTTAACACACCTACACGTCCATTGGAAGCCAGTGGCACAAGTGGTGAAAAAGCCGTTATGAATGGAGTTGTCAATTTCAGTGTCCTGGATGGATGGTGGGCCGAAGGCTACCGGAAAAATGCCGGTTGGGCTCTGAAAGAGCAACGCACGTATGAAAACCAGCAATTTCAGGATGAGTTGGATGCCGAAACCATCTATAATATCCTTGAAAATGAGATCATTCCTGCATTCTACGACCGTGACAAAGATGGTACACCTCATGCCTGGGTTAAATATGTGAAAAATACCATTTCCGGTATAGCGCCTCATTTCACAATGAAACGTCAGCTTGACGATTACTATGCAAAGTATTATGATGTATTATCAAAACGTTCGGAATTGTTGAAGGCTGACGACTATTCGGCCATGCGTAACCTGGCTTCCTGGAAATTCAGGATGGTTCGTAACTGGGATGGCATTGAGGTAGTGGATGTTATTTTCCCGAATCCAACCATTCAAACGCTAAACCTGGGCGATATATTTAAAGCTGAACTGATTATCAGCCTGGGCGACATCGCTCCCGATGATCTGATGATCGAAATGGTGTCGGGTCAGAAAGTGAATGATCAGATGCTTGAACCACAGTCGATACGCGAGCTGCAACTCACTAAAGTAGATGGAAACCTGGCTCATTTTACTCTCGAAGTAGAAACTTCCCTGGCTGGTGTATCCGATTTTGCTTTCCGCATTACACCTAAAAATCCGTTATTGCCTCATCGTATGGATTTTAACCTGGTGAAGTGGGCTTAATTAATGCTATAATGCTATAATGTGTTAATGTGATAATTTGCTAATGTGCTAATGCGATAATTTGATAATGCGATAATGCGGAATTGGGGCTTTGAGCTTTGAACCTTGAGCCTTGAACCTTGAACCTTGAACCTTGAACCAAACCCTAACCCCCAACCCCTAACCCCTAAAAAAAATGAAACTACTCGAAGGAAAAGTTGCCCTAATTACCGGAGCCTCCCGTGGGATTGGCAAGGCAATAGCCATAGCTTTTGCACAACAGGGCGCTTCTATTGCTTTTACTGATATGCGCCGCGATGAAATAATGGAAGCTACTGAACTCGAAATCCAGGCGATTGGCGTTAAAGCCATGGGCTATGCCTCCGATGCAAGTTCATTCGACGATAGTGAGCGTACTGCCGACGAAATTGCCAAAGAGTTTGGCCGCATCGATATACTGGTAAATAATGCTGGTATCACCCGCGACAACCTTCTGATGCGTATGACCGAAGCTGACTGGGACCTGGTTATAAAAGTGAACCTGAAATCGGTATTTAACCTTACAAAAGCTGTTCAGAAATACATGCTCAAACAGCGCTCCGGTTCCATTATAAATATGAGTTCTGTGGTTGGTGTGAATGGCAATGCCGGTCAATCGAATTATTCAGCGTCGAAAGCCGGGTTGATAGGGTTTACCAAGTCGGTTGCCCAGGAATTAGGTTCACGGAATATCCGTTGCAACGCTATTGCTCCCGGCTATATTGAGACCGAAATGACAGCAAAGCTTTCCGAAGAAGTGCGCACCCAGTGGGCAGCTCAAATTCCTCTTCGCCGCGGCGGCAAACCCGAAGATGTGGCGCAGGCATGTGTTTTCTTTGCTTCCGACCTTTCGGCATACGTAACCGGCCAGGTGCTGAGTGTTTGCGGCGGGATGAGCACCTAAGTTTAAAATAATGAAATAGGATTGAAGAGCAGATTTCCGGAAGGAAGTCTGCTTTTTTTATAGTCGGGCGTAAGGTTTTCTATACCAGGAAAAGACCTCTTAGATATGCTACTCCCCCGCTGGCGCTGATT
>CAIXAQ010000212.1 GCA_903917425.1 uncultured Bacteroidales bacterium | reverse complement strand
CGTTCCTTGTACCATTCCCAGCGATCTTTTAAATCCTGTTCAGCATATTTTGATGCGCTTTTTAAACTATCAATCACGATTTCTTGCTTTTCCTTATCCCCGTTAGGTTTCAGAATATCCCTGTGAAAAAAACCATGTGCACAATCGTACCTGACAATCGGAGTCCAAATATTCTCAATCAAGGCTTCGTATTGGTAAACCACATCAACCAACGCGCCTTTATCTACCTTTAATCGAACCCTTAACCTGTCGTGTCCGAATTTATCGAGTAAAGTTTCAAATTCTATCTCCTTCACTTTTAGCAGTTCGTGCCTGATTTATTGCAAAGATACAATATTAATTGCGGAAATCTTGAGTACATAGTTTGCTTCAGCTATATTCAGTTTTTCACCACAATAGGCACATAGAAGTGAGAGGCGACGGGGCGACGGGGCGACAGGGTGACGGGGTGACGGGGCGATGGGGTGACAGGGCGACGGGGCGACGGGGCGAACATCTGCAACCGGGCTTTACTTTTCACTATTCGTTATTCACTTTTCACTATTCGTTATTCACACTTCGGCTCCGCTCTGTGCATAGCTTTTCACTAAAAAAACCTTCCCCGCTTGCACAGGAAAGGCTCTTTTTTTATTGTCGAAGGTCAAAAGTCGAAGGTCAAAATTCAAAAGTCAAAGGTCATTGTCAATTATCCATTGTCAATTGTCCATTGTCCATTGTCCATTATCCATTGTCCATTGTCAATTGTCCATTGTCCATTGTCCATTGTCCATTGTCCATTACCTGCTGACCACAATCTTCGTGCTAACCACCTTACTGCCGCTTATAAGGCTTACTACGTAAACCCCGTTTTGCAGCTTATTGGTATTTAATACTGTCTGGGTATTGCCGCCGGTGTTGCCGCGGAGTACCACCTGGCCTATCATATTGGTGACATGGATTTCGGCATTGGCGTTAGCAACCCCCGTAACGTTCAGGTTTGTTCCATTCATATATACATGCAGAGGTTCTGCGCCGGCAGGTTCATTGATGCCTACCGAATTAAATGTAAGTTTAAAACGATTTGGCTGATCGGTGGTGGAGGCTGCAAAGGTATAAACCGGGTTATCCGAAAGGTTTTGCGTTTTACTCAGTTTGTTATCCACTAAGTAAACGTGAGCCTCCGGCAGGTTTTGCAGGTTGGCGGTAAGAGTGTATTGCCCGTCTTTCCCGGCTACAAAATAAACAGGGATCTGCGAGTTTTCTTCCACTTCCGGCAGGCCGTTGATAGCAAGCTGATTGCCATCGGATGCGACCGTGTATATAGATGGTACGTTAGTACTGTAGCTTTTTAATTTAAACGCATCGTACTTCCCGTCAAATGCAGTGGTAGCATTCTGGTTGAAATGTATAAATGCTTCATCCTCATATCCATTTGCCGAAACCTTTAACGAAAGGCTGCCCGGTACCGAATTGGTAGATTTGTAAAATACACCTTGGCCGCTGTGAGTACGTGCGGCATTGCTTATTGTCACAGTTTTTGTACCAGTAGATTTTGCATGAACCATAAAGCCTTGCATAGCTGGAATATACTGCTGCCCTGTTCCTAGTGATAAACTTGGATCGCCTGCCAGTTGTATATAATAATTGTAATTCTGGGCTGTATTATCGTAGTAGTATAACGCATCATCCATACCATTGCCACGGGAAACAGCAGACCAATCAATTGCTGATGCAAATGGGTTTCCAAGGAGATTCCAGCCTTCGCCTTTAGCTGGGGTGTTAGTGCAAGTTAACACAAGAGGCGAACCGACAGTATAAGAGTTTAAGGTACCTATAAAGTTTTTGGTAACATCGGCAGGGTAAGCCACCATATAGCCTTTGCCCAAGGTAAAAGTGCTTTCAAAGCCGGTATTCCATGAACCTGCTTCATCTGCTCGGGTATTGATCCACAAATTACCTGACTCACTATATGAGTAGAAATCCTCTCCTGCAGTTGCAGGGGTTGTAACAAAACCAGGTCTAATGACTTGATCAGCTACAGGTGATGATATAAAATGGTACATGTTCCCGCCACCAGAAGCAGCATATTGAGTAAGGAAGCGCTCAACCTTTGCTGTCCCTGTTCCACTGATGGTACCATTATCAATAAATGAAGCAGTTCCTGTTACATCTGATTTTAACACAAGGCATTCTGCGCCATTTAAAGTAGTAGCCCCATTTACTGTCAATTGCCTGTTTACAGGTAAAATCAGAGATTTACCGCTTGCAATTGTTAAAGTTCCGGCAAGTGTGCGGTTGGCATGTAATGTAAGACCCGCTGGTGCTGCATTATTAATATTCAAATCTTTCGGGCCATTAGTGGAAGGAAACTCTGCATCTGTTGTGGTTGTAAAACCAGTTCCATCATATTTTAAAATTCCATTAGTGCCATAGGCGATTTTGCCTGTTCCAGTTAAGGTTATAGTACCAGAGGTATAAGTAAATGTACCATTAATTGTTAAAGTAACACCATTATCTACTGTCAAAGTGCCACTTGCCAATGCCAAATTGTTCAGTGCTTGATCGGAAGAAACCTGAAGGGTACCACCGTTAATTGTTGCATCGTTGGTGATAGGAATTGTTGTACCTCCGGTTTTGTTAAGTTTCAATAATCCGCCCGAAACAACGGTAGTTCCTGTATACGAATTTGCAGCTTGCAACTCTAACGTACCAGCGCCGGTTTTGTTTAAGTTTCCTCCTCCGCTTACAACACCTGTAGTGGAAGTGTAGGCAACACCCGTTGCAATATCAATAGTACTATTCGAATGCCCCAAAACTATATTTCTTGTTGCACCAGAAACCGAAGCCGTTGTTAATTGGAAAGTGCCATTGTTAATATTTAGATTACCAGAAGCTTGACCAAGTCTTCCGCTACCATTAACAGAAAGAGTACCACTATTAATAATTGTTCCTCCGGAATAAGTATTTGTACCGCCTAAATATAAAATACCTGCACCTGAACCTTCCTTGATTAAGGGAGTTGAACCGCTGCTACTGCTTATTACAGCAGTAATGTCTATATTGCCATTACCTTCAATAATAATTTTATTACTGGTGGTATTCCCGAGGGCAATTCCCATAGTACCTGAACTTGATAAAATTGGTTGTAATGTAAAATCAGAATTTGATGCATTGTGAAGTATAACATTAGGAATAGAATTTACAACTCCGCCATTTAATGTTAGAGTCCCGGAAGTGCTGCTTGAGCTCCCAATAGTAAGTGTTCGAGTTCTAGACGATGTTACTTCAATCCCAAGTATTGAAGGAACACAGTTACTGAAAGTAATTCCACACCCAACTGCAGATCCCGCATTATTCCATTGTGCAACATGCGAAGATGTTGGAGCAGATATATTCCAATTACCGGCAGTACACCAAGCGGTAGCAGTACTTGAATTTATCCATGCATTAATTGTTGAATTAGTTAATGAAACTACAATATTACCACTTGTTGGTGCATCTGTTAATCCTGCTGATGTGGCTTTAATTGTATAGGTGTCGACAGCATCGAACTGAACAGCACTGAAAGT
>CAIXAQ010000211.1 GCA_903917425.1 uncultured Bacteroidales bacterium | reverse complement strand
GGCCAGACCGGAGATAATAAAAACAGATCAGAGGGTAATTTCGGTTCACATTTGTTCTTTGGCGGAACATTCGGATTGCAATTCGGTTCGGTAACCCTCATTGAGCTTTCGCCCCTTGTTGGCTATAAGGTAACCCCGAAATTAGGTATTGGCGTTAGCCCCACATTTAAATACTACACTTATCAGTACAGTTCTGCCTCACATGCCAAGGTTGAAAATAATATTTACGGCGGAAGTATTTTTGCCCGATACCTGATATTAGAAAATATTTTTGCTCATGTTGAATATGAATCATTAATTTACAATATGAAAATCCCCGGTTATCCAAAGGATATGAGGCAATTCAACAGTTTTCTTGTGGGAGGTGGATACCGGCAACAAATCGGGGGAAATGCGGCTATGAACCTGATGGTATTATGGAATCTGAATGACACATACGATTCACCCTATACAAATCCAATCATCAGGATCGGATTTAGTGCAGGATTTTAATGCAACTTATTAATCAGCATTAGGATTTTTCGGCCTTTTCAGCCGATAATATTAAAGAGGTATATTCTTTAAAACTTCGAGTGTCAGATCCCAAAATTTTTGTACTGTTTCAATCTGAAGCCTTTCGTCAGGAGAATGTGCACCTTTAATAGTAGGTCCGTAGGAAATCATATCTATGCCGGGATATTGCTCGCCAATGAGACCGCATTCAAGTCCGGCATGGATAGCTAATACTTTGGGTTCCGATTTGAAGAGTTTGATATATGCTTTGCGGGTAACATCCAGTATTGGCGAATTGGGATTTGGGGTCCAACCCGGGTAACCATCGTTATGAGTGATTTTTCCACCTGCTAACCTGAAAACGCTTTCAACCATATTTAGTACGTCTTCCTTGCCATGTTCGGAAGAACTCCTTTGACTGGTGCCAATTTCTATGACTTTATCCGTCATCTTTACAGAAGCCAGATTAGTTGAGGTTTCAACAAAATTCGGAACATCGGCCGACATAGTAATGACTCCATGCGGGCATGCATATAGTGCATTTAAAAGTCGCTCCTGTGTTGAGAGATCCATAAGGTAAGAAGGTAATTCCGTAGGTTGACAACTTATAAGCAGGCCGGGTTCTGTAATTTTAAATTCGCTTTTTGTAATCGAATTAAATGTCTTTACGTATTTAATGAATTCATTACTGAAACGGTGAGGCACAATCACATTGGCAAATGCTTCCCTGGCGATCGCATTGCGAAGGTTTCCACCATTCAATTCAGAAATACGTACTTCAAAGAGATGGCTTGCACTCCATAGCAGCCTGTTCAGAATCTTCACGGCATTACCGCGTCCTTTATTAATATCATCACCGGAATGACCACCCTGGAGACCGGTAACCTTAATCTGAAAACCAGCGAAATCGTAATTTACGGCTACCCTGGAATAATTCATCAATACTTTGGTATCCTGACCTCCGGCACAGCCTATAAACAGTTCCCCTTCGTCTTCGGAATCGAGATTGAGCAGAATATTTCCTTTCAGAAATCCCGGCTTCAATCCTTTTGCACCGGTAAGCCCCGTTTCTTCGTCAATAGTAAAAAGCATCTCCAGTGGGCCATGTTCAATATCAGTTGATGCCAAAATAGCTAATTGAGTGGCGACTCCGATGCCATCATCGGCACCAAGTGTGGTGTTTTTAGCCTTTACCCATTCTCCTTCAATTCGAGGAATTATAGGATCCGTATCAAAATCATGTTCGGTATCGCTATTTTTCTCACAAACCATATCAATATGGCTCTGTAAAATCACAACCGGGAAATGAGCAAAACCATCTGTCGCGGGTTTTCGGATAAGAATATTTCCGGTTTCATCAATCTCATTTTCGAGATTCAATTCACGGGCAATGCTCACAATGTAATCGGAAATAAGTTTTTCTTTTTTTGAAGGACGAGGTATTTTACATATTTCACCAAAATAAAACCAGACTTTTTCGGGGCTTAGACCTTCAAATACAGTGCTCATAATGCTTGTGTAAATTTTGTTATATGCAAATATATACCATAAATGCAAAACTCAACCTTTATTTATAAAATTAAGTAAAACACGCAGAAGTACTATAGAATCAGTATGAATTTTACCGGTGAAAAGAATAAAACGAAGCTGAAATCAGCTTGAGGAAAATCCGCAAATGCAATTACAGGCTTGTTAATAGTTTTAAAATCGCTGCTTTTGGATCGGCTGAATTGAAAACAGTATTACCAGCTACCAGAACATCGACTCCGGTGTTCAGTAATTTGGGTGCATTTATGAAATCAACACCGCCATCAACTTCAATCATAATATCTTTTCCCACAGCCTGGATCATTTTTCTTAAAATTTCTGCCTTTTTATAGGTGTTGTCAATAAACTTCTGTCCTCCAAATCCGGGATTAACCGACATAATCAGCACCAAATCGAGTTCCGGTAGTATATCGGACAAAACGGTAACAGGCGTGTGGGGATTCAATACTACCCCCGCTTTCATTCCCAGTTCATGTATCCGGGCAATGGATCGGTTCAGGTGCAGTGATGCTTCATAATGAAAGGAAAGAATATCAGCTCCCGCATCGCGAAACGCTTCAAAATATTTCTCAGGCTGAACGATCATCAAATGTACATCCAGGATTTTGCTGGTCGCCTTCCTCACAGCCTTTACTACTGGAATTCCAAAAGAAATATTTGGCACAAATACTCCATCCATCACATCAATATGGATCCAGTCGGCCTGGCTGCTGTTGATCATTTCAATGTCTTTGCCAAGATGGAGAAAGTCGGCAGATAAGATGGAAGGTGCTATGATGGGCATATTGGAAGTTATAAGATATGAGTTATGAGTTATGAGCTAGAAGTTAGAAGTTTTGAGGTCAGATTCGCAATTTCCAGTCTCCAATTTCCAATTTCCAGTTTCCAGTCTCAAGTTTCCAGTCTCCAGACAATGAGATCTTAGATCGAGAACTGAGGATTTGGGTGAAACGGGTTGTTTGTATGACGGAATAAAATTAGAGAAAAAAAGGATAAAAAAAAGAGCGGACATATTATCCGCTCATTTTTTCTCTTAACCTAGGTAGGTTTTCAGTATTTTACTACGGGCTGTGTGCTTGAGCCGGCGAATAGCCTTCTCTTTTATCTGGCGAACACGTTCGCGGGTAAGATCAAATTTTTCGCCTATTTCCTCCAAAGTGTATGGATGGCTGCCATTCAGACCGAAATAGAGTTTAATAACATCAGCCTCACGGGGTGTGAGCGTTGAGATTGCGCGATCGATTTCTTTACGAAGGGATTCATACAGAAGTCCGGTTTCGGGTGTTGGTCCGTCATCGCTGCGGAGAACATCGTACATGGTATTGTCTTCGTCCTGAATGAGGGGTGCATCCATGGATACATGGCGACCACTGTTACGCATTGATTCTTTAACTTCATTCTCACTGATTTCGAGAAGAGTAGCTATTTCTTCACTATTTGGCTCGCGTTCGTATTTTTGCTCGAGTTTAGCGTATGCTTTGTTTATTTTGTTGATGGCGCCGATTTTATTCAGTGGAAGCCTAACAATACGTGATTGTTCAGCTAAAGCCTGAAGAATGGATTGACGAATCCACCATACAGCATATGAAATAAACTTAAATCCGCGGGTTTCGTCGAAGCGCTGTGCGGCTTTGATAAGTCCAAGATTCCCTTCGTTGATCAAGTCAGGAAGACTAAGTCCCTGATTTTGATATTGTTTAGAAACAGATACCACGAAACGGAGGTTAGCTTTGGTGAGTTTTTCGAGAGCTGCGCGATCACCTTGCTTTATTCGTTGTGCAAGCTGGACTTCTTCTTCGGCAGTGATCAGTTCAACTTTCCCGATTTCCTGCAAGTATTTATCCAGCGAAGCGGTTTCGCGGTTGGTAACTTGTTTAGTTATTTTGAGTTGCCTCATAGTATAAATTTTGTGTTGGCGTTCTGTAATACGAGATTAATTGAAAGCAGGTTTCACATTCCTGAAAAAAAAAACACACCTTCCCGTGATAATCATGGGAAGGTGCCTTATTTCTGAAACTTACTTTGCTCCGCTGTCGTTCTGATCCGGTTTTGGAAGCAACACTTTACGCGAAAGTTTAAGCTTACCTGTTTTAGGATCAACTTCAATCAGTTTAACATCAATTTTATCGCCTACTTTTAATACGCTTTCCACGTCTTTCAACCTGCTCCATTCAATTTCTGAAATGTGAAGCAATCCATCTTTACCCGGAAGTATCTCAACAAAAGCGCCGAAAGCTGTAATTGTTTTTACTGTTCCATGGTAAACATCACCCACTTCAGGGACGGAAACAATACGCTTGATTTTTTCTTTTACAGCATCAATCGAAGCTTTGTTATTCGAAACGATATCAATAACTCCGAATTCGCCTACTTCTTCGATAACAATGGTTGCACCGGTTTCGCGCTGCATTTCCTGGATGATTTTACCACCTGGCCCGATAACGGCGCCGATGAATTCACGTGGAATAGTCAGTTTAACAATACGTGGTACATGAGGTTTGTAATCTTCACGAGGCTCGGTAATGGTTTTAGCCATTTCGCCAAGTATATGCATACGACCTTGACGGGCTTGCTCCATTGCGGCTGCCATAATTTCGGTTGATAAACCATCAACTTTAATATCCATCTGGCAAGCCGTGATTCCATCGCGGGTTCCACAAACTTTAAAGTCCATATCGCCAAGGTGATCTTCATCTCCCAGGATATCACTTAGGATAGCGAATTTTGATCCGTCAGTAATCAAACCCATTGCAATCCCGGAAACCGGTTTGATAAGCTTAACACCGGCATCAAGAAGTGCAAGAGTTCCTGCACAAACAGTAGCCATCGATGACGATCCGTTTGATTCGAGAATATCACTTACAACACGAACGGTATAAGGATTTACAGTATTGTCAGGCATCATAGCTTTAAGAGCACGCAATGCCAGGTTTCCGTGGCCTATTTCGCGACGTCCGACACCCATAATACGTTTAACTTCTCCGGTCGAAAAAGGAGGAAAGTTATAGTGTAATAAGAAGTTTTGTTTTTCCTGGATTACGACACCATCAATATCCTGCTCGTTAAGCTTTGTTCCTAAAGTAACGGTAGTAAGTGATTGCGTTTCGCCACGGGTAAAGATTGCTGATCCGTGAGCTGTAGGCAGATAATCGATTTCACTCCAGATAGGCCTGATTTCATCCAGTTTACGGCCATCGAGCCTTTGCTTGTCGTTCAGGATCATATTACGCATAGCCTTTTTCTCCACTTCGTGGTAGTAACGGCCGATCAGCGGTGAATTTGCTGCAGCAAAATCTGCATCGAGGGTGTCTTTAAATTCCTGTTTGATGGCAGCAAATGCTTCAGTACGATCTTTCTTCGAAGAAGCCGACATAGCAACTGCATAAATTTTATCGTAACAAAATTCAGCGATAGAAGCTCTTAGTTCTTCATCATTTTTTTCGTGGCAATATTCGCGTTTAGGGCTTGATTTAGCAACCATAGCGGCCAGTTCAAGCTGAGCCTGGCAAGCCAGTTTAAGATGCTTGTGAGCAACTGTGATAGCTTCAACCATCGAAGCTTCCGAAACTTCTTTCATTTCGCCTTCAACCATCATAATGTTTTCGGCGGTAGCGGCAACAATAATGTCTATATCTGCTGTTCCCATCAGGCTACGGTCGGGATTCACAACCATTTGTCCATTAATACGGGCCACGCGGATTTCGCTGACAGGACCGTTAAAAGGAATATCAGATACAGTAAGTGCAGTTGAAGCTGCGAGACATGCAAGTGCATCCGGCAGGATTTCATCATCAGAAGAGATAAGCGTTACAATTACCTGCACTTCTGCATGATAATTGTCAGGGAAAAGCGGGCGCAGGGCGCGATCAATCAAACGTGATGTGAGTATTTCGCTGTCGGTAGGGCGGGCTTCTCTTTTGAAGAAACCGCCCGGGAACCGTCCCGAAGCAGCATATTTTTCACGATACTCAACCGAAAGTGGCATGAAATCCACATTTTCTTTGGCTTCTCTTGCCGCAACTACAGTAGCCAGCAGCATAGTATTTCCCATTTTAACAACACAAGCGCCGTCGGCTTGTTTGGCTAGTTTGCCTGTTTCTAACGAAATCATGCGTCCGTCGCCGATGTCGAAGGTTTTAACAATTCCTTCCATAATTTACCTCTTTTTTTTTCAATATGTGTAACAAAGGTGCTTTGATTTATTGAACAGGTTGAATTGAGCACCACGGATCAACCTGTTTTGATGTAGTATTAGTTCCTGATATTTTTGTTCAATTATTGATTTAGTAAATTCAAAGTCCCAAATTCCAGGACCCAAATTCCAAGTCAGCTATAATCGATACAATTAATTTTCTTCTTTTATTTCTTTGAGATTTGGAATTTGAAACTTGGGATTTGGAGTTTGAAATAAGAAGACCGCAATTTATCCGTTTGCACCGAGTTCGTATCAATACAAAAAAAGGCAACTTTACAATTGCCTTTAATTATATGAATAGTAAATCCGATTATTTGCGGAGACCCAACTTGGCAATAATCGCACGATAACGATCAATCTGTTTTTTCTTGAGATAATCAAGCATTTTACGGCGTTTACCAACTAACCTAACCAGTGACCTCATGGTGGCAAGGTCTTTCTTGTTTTCTTTCAGATGTTCGGTAAGATGTTTGATACGGAAGGTGAACAGCGCGATTTGGCCTTCAGCTGATCCTGTATCGGCATCAGATTGTCCGTTTTCTTTGAATAAATCCTTTTTAATCTCAGGCGTTAAATACATATCTCTGTAACGTTTAATTGCTTATCTTTCCATTTTTCGGGCTGCAAAAGTAGTACTTAAACTTCAAATAAAAAACTTTTACCGGATTTTTTTACCTGATTTTTGAAGTCTGCCTGAACAACCTTTCTATTCTGTGAATAGGAGCTGCAAAGATATGAATTATTTTCGTAGAAATATATTCTTAAATTATGTTTGTTTTACTGTTGTTTAATAAATAAGCGAATTCCTTAAACAAATATCGTTAATAACTGTTTATTTAAATATTCATAGGTGATTTATGGAAAACAAGAAGGTGATAATAATTGGAGCTGGTTTTTCTGGTCTTGCTGCTGCGTCTGTGCTTTCACAGTCAGGATTTGATGTTACAGTGCTTGAAAAGAATAGTACACCAGGAGGACGTGCCAGAAAGTTTGCCGAAAATGGATTTACATTCGATATGGGCCCAAGCTGGTACTGGATGCCGGATGTATTTGATAAATTCTTTGCCCTGTTCGGGAAAACAACACAGGATTATTATCAATTGCAACGGCTTGATCCTTCATACCGGTTTTATTTCGGGAAAGATGAGATAGTTGATGTGCCGGCAACATTCAGCGAAATTGTAGCTATTTTCGAAAAAGATGAAGCGGGAGCAGGCAATGCGCTTATTAAATTCCTGAAAGAAGCAGAGTATAAATATACTGTTTCGATGAGCAAGTTTGTATATAAACCTGGAATTTCGGTTTTGGAATTTGCTCATCCGGAAATGCTGACTTCCGTTTTCAAACTGCATATGTTTCGTTCATTTGATTCGCATTTGAAGAAATATTTCAAAAGTCCCCGACTCAGGCAAATGCTCGAATTCCCTATATTATTCCTTGGCGGAACAGCCAAAAGCACACCGGCACTCTATAGCCTGATGAATTATGGCGATATTAAACTGGGAACATGGTACCCGGTTGGCGGAATGTATAAAGTTGTGGAAGGAATGGTTGATCTTGCAACATCACTAGGAGTGAAATTTATTTACAACAGCCCGGTTGAATCACTTGAAGTGAAAAATGGAAAAATCACTTCGGTAATTGCAGCAGGAAAACAATATGAAGCGCCATATGTGCTTGCTTCCGCAGATTATCAGCATGTTGAACAGCAATTGCTTCCTGCCCAATACCGGACTTATTCCGAAAAATACTGGAACTCGAGGGTACTGTCTCCTTCCTCACTGATTTTTTACCTGGGGATTGATAAAAAGCTTGAGGGAATTGAACATCACACTTTGTTTTTCGACCAGGATTTTTCGAAGCACGCTGATGCCATCTATGAAAAACCAGGCTGGCCCGAAAATCCATCCTTGTATTTCAGTTGCACTTCGAAAACGGATCCAACGGTTGCTCCTGAAGGTATGGAGAATTTATTTGTCCTGATACCGGTTGCGCCGGGATTGGAGGATACTGAAGAAACACGTGAAAAGTATTTTCAAATTATTCTGGATCGGTTCAAACATTTAACCGGGCAGGATATCAGCAAAAATATTGTTTACAAACGGAGTTATGCACATGCCGATTTTGAAAGTGATTACAATGCTTTTAAAGGCAATGCTTATGGTTTAGCTAATACGCTTTTACAAACAGCTTTCCTGAAGCCAAAAATGAGAAGCAAAAAAGTTAAAAACCTGTTTTATACCGGGCAACTCACCGTTCCGGGACCGGGTGTTCCACCGGCACTTATTTCGGGGGAGATGGCGGCCAGGTTAATAATGAAGGATTTAGGGGTTGGGGTTTAGGGGTTGGGAGAAAATGGACAATTGACAATTGAAAATTGACAATTGAAAAACTGAGAGCAGATGAAAGACCTGACAGTGTTTGAAATGAGAAGAGAAAATAGAAAATTGGAAATAGAGAAAGGTTGAAATCCAATTTGTTGAAAGAATGAATGCTGGTTTGATTAAAGATTTAGGTATAAAACATTAGAGTATGAAAGAACTATTTGACATGATCTCGCGCAAGTCGAGCAAGATGACTACGGTAATGTACAGCACGTCATTTTCGCTTGGAATACGGTTTTTCAGCAAACGATTTCATGATCCGATTTACGGCATTTATGGGTTTGTGCGCTTTGCCGATGAAATTGTGGATTCGTTTGATGGCTATGATAAACAAAAACTATTGCAGCGCTTCAGACAGGATACATACGATGCAATTGAAGAAAAAATCAGTCTGAATCCCATTCTTAATAACTTTCAATACGTTGTAAATCAATATAAAATAGAGCGCGAACTTATAGATCTTTTTCTCAGGAGTATGGAAATGGACCTGGAGAAAGTTGAATATGATCAGCAGAAATATGAAGCCTATATTTTGGGCTCAGCCGAAGTGGTAGGCTTGATGTGCTTGCGGGTGTTTTGCGAAGGCAACGGGCAAAAGTATGATGAACTCAAGCCATCAGCCATGCGGCTGGGTTCTGCTTTTCAAAAAATAAACTTTCTTCGCGACTTAAAAGCTGATTTTAAAGACCTGGGGCGAAGCTATTTCCCTGGCATTGATATGAATAATTGGTCTGACGAAACAAAAGCCGGGATTGAGGCAGATATTGAAAAAGATTTTGCCGATGGGCTTTCCGGAATACGAAAACTCCCTGACGGAGCCAGGTTCGGAGTATATGTGGCGTATGTCTATTTCCATGAATTGTTAATTAAAATTCAAAGTGTGAAGGCCGACAAACTTCTAAATGAGCGGATTCGGGTTTCAAACGGACGAAAATATTACCTGTTATTATCCGCTTATCTGCGCAATTTAACGGACAAAATATGATCAGATTTAAAATACCGATCGTTATAGTATTTACCTTTTTCTTTGGCATTCGAAATTTGAATGCTCAACAACTGTCAATCGAGAAAGTGCGCGAACAATTCTTTGCGATGGATAAAACTAAAGACGGTGCTCTGAATCTTTACAAATCGCTTGAGAATGCAGATTTGTCAAAAAGCCCTGTATTGCTTGCTTATCGGGGAGCTTCATCGGCAGCATCAGCCGGCTCAGTGAGCGGAGTCCGTAAAAAATTCGACTATTTCAACCGGGGTAAAAGTGAACTGGAGGAAGCAGTCAACTTGATGCACCTGGATGCAGAAATACGTTTTCTAAGGCTGGCAACACAAATTAATGCTCCCGGATTTCTTGGTTATTCCGGTGATATTAAAAGTGATAAGTCGATTGTTATTAATACTTTGACCAGCGTTAATGCAAATCATCCGAATGCGTACCTTTATCTCCGGATTTGCCGGTTCATGATTGCGAATGCTGCATTGGCTTCATCCGAGAAGAATACTGTAAATCAGCTTATTGTAAAATTCAACACCACGAAATAATGTCAGATTACGTAATACTTGTCGATACTCACGACACTCCTGTCGGCCAGATGGAAAAGATGGAAGCACATCTGAAAGGTGAATTACACAGGGCTTTATCGATACTCGTTTTTAATTCAGCCGGAGAAATTCTGCTTCAGCAGCGTGCTTTCAGTAAATATCATACTCCGGGTTTATGGAGCAATACGGCCTGCAGTCATCCAAGGCCCGGTGAAATAAGTCTCGAAGCCGCAACACGCCGACTCGGGGAAGAAATGGGATTTACAACAACTTTAAATGAGTCGTTTGATTTTATCTACAAAGCTCATTTCGATAACGGCCTCATTGAGCATGAATTTGATCATGTTTTCTTTGGAACCTTTGATGGCGTTCCTGAGATAAATCCGGCAGAAGCAAATGCCTGTAAATGGATTAATCCGACTGACCTCATGGAAGATATAAGATCAACTCCGGGACATTATACCGTATGGTTCAGGATCATTATGGAGAAAATGGAGGATAGATTTCCTGGACTGTTTGCTCCAAAAACTGCTTTATCAACGAAATCAACGACTAAAATTTAAAACAATGGAAATAGCAATTAATGTTCTGCTGTTGGTCATTGCCTTCTTCTTTATGGAGTTTACGGCATGGTTTACTCATAAATATGTGATGCATGGCTTTATGTGGTTTTTTCACAGGGATCACCATATCAGGGATGGACGAATAATAGAGTGGAATGATGTATTTGCCGTGATATTTGCAGTTCCCAGCATTCTTCTGATATATCTTGGAGCCATGACGCCCAACAGCTATTTATTAAGCATTGGCATTGGAATTATGCTTTATGGTGCGGCTTACTTTATGTTTCACGATGTGTATGTGCATCAGCGGGTTCCGATTCTGAAAAATTTTTCAAACCGGTATCTTCGCGCTACAGTGAAAGCTCACCTTGAACATCACAATCCGAGGGCAGATTATAATTATGGTTTCCTGATTGCCCCGTTGAAATATTATAAGGAAGAATTTGGGAAGAAGAAATAACATTTAAGATATGAGTTATGAGATATGAGATATCGAATAATGATTTACGAATAACCAATAACGAATAACCAATTACGATTAACCAAATTTCTGCTAAACGTCAATCAATTAAGTACCCTGAATGGATAAGTGGTTATATGTATTTATTAATCTTGGGGCTATCGGTATTCCTTTTATAGCCAGCTTCGATAAAAGGCTGAGATTCGACAAGCAATGGCGTTTCCTGTTTCCGGCAATGTTGCTGACTATGGTGGTTTTTATCCCTTGGGATATGGCAAAAACTTACCTGGAGGTTTGGGGATTTAATCCAAGGTATTTGTTGGGAATTTACATCGGAAACCTGCCCATAGAAGAATGGATGTTTTTTATTGCCATTCCTTATGCCTGCCTGTTTACATACCATTCACTCAACTTCCTGGTAAAAAAAGATCATTTAGGTAAGTATGCTCAAAGGATAACACTGGTAGCAGCTATCTTGTTATTATTCATCGGTTTAATGAATACCGGCAGGCTTTATACTTCGGTCACATTTATTTCGACCGGGTTATTTTTACTTTTCCACCGTTTCGTTGTGAAAGGTGCTTATATGGGCCGGTTTTTCCTGATGTACCTGGTTACGCTTATCCCGTTTTTTATTGTAAATGGTTTGCTTACGGGATCATTTATACCTGAAGAAGTTGTGTTTTACGATAATACTCAAAACCTTGGAATACGTTTAGGAACCATACCTGTAGAAGATATGGTATACGGATTATTGATGTTACTGATGAATGTTACCTGGTTTGAATTTTTCAGGAACAAATTTAAATCGTCGGGTAACTCTATTTCTTAAGCGGGAATGTTGCTTCTTTCAAAATAAACCGCATTACTTTGCTTTAAATCCTCCCCGGTCGGGCTTTGGAAAACACGAAGTTCGAACTGTGGAACTATGGCCAGAATATGATCGAAAATATCGGATTGAACTTTCTCATAGCGGATAAATCCAGTCTCCAGGGTAAATGCGTAAATTTCAATTGGAATTCCGGAAGAGTTTGGCTGTAACTGGCGAACAAGCAAATCACTCTTATTATCCACCGAAGGATGATGAGCCAGGTATTCTTCCAGGTAAGCCCTGAAAACGCCGATATTGGTCTGACGTTTTCCGTTTACAAATATGGAATTGTCAATTTTGTTTTCCTTATTATAGTTTTCGAGTTCAGCTTCTGTCCGGTCGATGTATTCCTGCAGGATTGTTATTTTCCTGAATTTATCGAGCATTTCCTGCGTACAGAATTTCACACTCGACATATCAATGCTGATGGATCGTTTCATTCGTCTGACTCCCGAATCCTTCATCCCGCGGTAGTTCTGAAACGACTCAGAAACAAGCGAATAAGTCGGTAGTGTCGAAATGGTATTGTCGAAATTCTGAACTTTTACCGTTGTAAGTGAAATTTCGAGTACAGTTCCATCGGCACCAAATTTGGGCATGCTTATCCAGTCACCCTGGCGTACCATATCGTTAGCCGACAATTGGATGCCTCCGACAAATCCAAGTATCGGGTCTTTAAAAATAAGCAGGAGCACGGCCGAAAAAGCGCCAAGCCCTGTAAGCATATAAAACGGTGATTGATTGAATAAAAGTGAAATTATAAGCAGGAAAACAACGATAAAAACCACGATTTTCCCAATTTGGATATATCCTTTAATGGGGTGATACATAGCAAATTCGCTTTTCTGATACATGGCATACACCGCGTTCAGAAATGAATTGAGTATCAGGAGAAAGATAACTATTATATATAAGTTGGTCAGTTTTTCCGCGACCGAGAGATTATCCTTG
>CAIXAQ010000210.1 GCA_903917425.1 uncultured Bacteroidales bacterium | reverse complement strand
TATCTCATCTCTCAAATAGTGACTCTGTCAATAATAAAAAAACCGCCTCAGCTTATCCTGGCTAATCAACCGGTTGCTTTTAGAGTGCAAAGCAGTATTTCTGAAACACCGCTTCGTATTGTTGGTGCTGTTTATGGTATTGGTGGTGATAGCGTTCAAGCTGATGATCAAAAAAATGCTTCCTTCGAATTTTCAGATTACCTGAAAAATCTCACTTCCCAAAAAGGAAAAACAGGAAATGCGCCACAGGCCTATTCCGAAATACCCAAACATATTTCGTTTATCTTTCAGGAAATTGCCGGAAACCCGCCCCAAAATTATGCACCGCTCGAAACAGAAACTTACCTGCTTTTGGATGCATACATTCCAAAATCAAAACGGCAAAGCTTCTATTTCGCATACGCTAACCTGCTTTCATACCTTACAACCTCAAAATCCTGCCTGTCCTGGTGGCCGGTTAATGAACTGAAAAGAGTGCTGCCTTCCCAAAAAGAATGCATCAATTACCTGCAGGTTCGCAGCCTTACTCCAATCCCTGTGCAACTGGACCTTTCCCTCCGTTTCACGGATGGAACATATATCTTCTTTCAGGATATTGTAAGGCTTAGCAATGTGGCCTATGGTACTATTGTTTACTTCCCAACCGGCTACTCTCAGCTCGGAGTTGGAAATTATGCCTCAAACGCATATCCGGATAAAACACTGCTTTCCTATTCCGTTACACTCTCTTCCGGATCTTATAACCAGGATAACAATATCAGCAAAATTTATTCGTATCTCGTTGATTTTGGTTACTACCAAAACCCCCGGATCTTCGTTTTCAAAAACCCATTCGGGCTTTATGAATATCTGCTTTGCACAGGTTCAAACCAACAGGATAACGCTATCAAAACCGAGATGGCTTTTACAGATGGACAGGTCCTTCCGGATAAACTGAACTGGAAAACAACCCGTTCGGATGTGGTAAAAGTAAACACAGGATTCCTGGGAGCAGAACAAATACTATGGCTGGCCGACCTGCTTGAATCAACTGAAACTTTCGAATTAATTGGCGCACAAATGCAGCCTATCGTTTTCAGGGATGTTGAATTGCCAGTCGTTCATACAGGTATCTTTCAGTACCAGGCTGAACTTGAATACGAATATGCTTACTCAGAAATTACCGAAATAGGATGAGCGTAATACTTATTTCAAACGTAGCCGGAAAAATCCCATCCGTTAACCAGTTGCTCACAACTGATTCAGGAATGGGTTACAACCGAGTTGATGGTTTGTTTTATGCGCTTCGTATTTCTGGAAATGTAAAACAGGTAATATGCATTGGTGCATCCATTTCACCAGGCGATATTCACACCCGCTTGCATGAAGTCAATTCTCCTGCCGATCATGCACCTGTAGCAGAAGAAAACAGAGGGAAAATTCTGGCAACAGATCCAGGTACGGGGGAAATTATTTTTGTGTCCGGACTCTTATCTGAAGGCGCAAAAGCTTCCGCCACTGATGCCGGAACCTTCGGCCAAATGTCATTAACAGACGATTATTTGTATGCCTGTGTTAAAACAGGCGAAGCCGGATCCGCCATCTGGAAGAAAACATCAATTAACCAAACATAAAACCCATGGCACGAAATCTTAAAAATTCCCAAGTCAAAGTGAATGAAGCTCTCTCAAAATTGCAGGAAGCCGAAGGTTTAAAATTAAAAGCTCAACAGGAGGCTCAGGAAGCAATTCTGAACGCTGAAAAAGAGGTGGAAGAGGCAAAAGCGGCCGAAGATCAGGCTCGTTTGGACGAAATCGCAAACCTCGAATCCGTCCGCACCCATGTTACTGAATATTGCGAAAAAGAAGGTTTCTTCTGCGGGGTAATTCTTACCCGCGAAGCCATCCTTCAAATTGTTAACCTCGCCATGGAATCCCACGACGATCAAATCAAAATCCCTTTTCAACTCTACTCAATAGACTAATTAAACACTCCTAATCTCTATCACCATGCCGCAATTTGATTTATTACTAACCCAAAATGTACATGCTACCGGAATTGAATTCTCCGAAAAGTATGTAAACATCGCCAAAGGCGGATTGCTCTCAGCAATCGTCGGTGGCGTTCCAACTGTCCTTGCAGGTGGTCCAGCCGGATGCATGCTCGTCCGGGACGATGCCGAAGTTACCGGCCTTAAATGGCAAATTCAGCCATCACTGGCGCTGCTTCACACTCAGAATACCGATACCGGTACTACAAGCACCTCATTTGAACTGGATAATGACGGCTTCAAAATTGAACTTACCGCTGAATCCGCTTCCAAATTCGGCGTAAAAGTGGACGGTGGGGCAACGTATGCTGACATTCAGGCTAAAGATGCAACCTTCGCTAAAGTTACAGTTGCCGCTGCCCCGGTCGCAGGTACTGACCTCACTAACAAAACCTATGTGGACGGTTTGCTGGCTTCCAATGATGCCATGGTTTTTAAAGGCACTGTCGGAACCGGTGGAACTTTTACCATTGCAGCATTCAACGCACTTCTCGTTTACGATGCTGGCTGGTCTTACAAAGTAATTGAAGCTGGAACAATCAAAGGCGTAGTTTGCGAAATTGGCGACATGCTGGTTTCTACTGTTGACAGAGCTTCCGCCGGAGTAAACGCCGACTGGGTAATCTTGCAAACCAACATTGACGGTGCCGTAACTGGCCCGGCTAATGTTGCTCTCGATGCCAACATAGCAGTTTTCAATGGCACTTCCGGAAAGATCATCAAGGATGGTGGAACTACCATTGCAGCAATCAATACGCTTATTTCAAATGCTCAAACGGCTGCAAACAATGCCATACCCAAATCTACTCTTACAGCCGCTAACCAGGTCTTGATTGCAACTGCTGCTTCAACTCCTTCCGTCTTGCAGGTAGTCGCTTCTTCTTTCGTTGGAATGAAAGCTACAGGAAACATAGCAGCCTTATCTGGAACAGAAGCAAAAGTAATTTTAGGCATAGATGGAATTATTCCCGCTGCAAGCACTGATATTGATGCTGGTACGGACAACGTGAAATATGCTTCCTCTCTTGCTCTTGCAGGTAGTAACATCGTAAGAGGTGCTGGAGTTGTTGTTGCTGATACGCTTGCCGCCTTCAACGGCACAAGCGGAAAATTGCTCAAAGCTTCTTCGCTGGCTCTTTCGGCCATCACCAATTGGGTAACTGCACCAGCTTCAAAAACATCACCTGGAACAGCCGGACAGGTTGCCCAGGATGGTAACTTCTGGTATGTATGTACCGCCGTCAATACCTGGAAACGTAGCCCAATCGCTACTAACTGGTAGAAATTAACAGAATTGCCCTACTTCATCAGGCAGGGCAATTCTTGTTTTTAACTCAACTATTCATTGTTCACTAATACCTTAAATTATGCCAGCCGGAGATTACTACTTAAATAAATTTAATGGTTCATCCATTGATGAAAAGATTTTCATTGCTCAGGCAAATAAAGTTTTGGGTTTTGATAATCAACTGAACCCAATAATGATATCAGTCGCAT
>CAIXAQ010000209.1 GCA_903917425.1 uncultured Bacteroidales bacterium | reverse complement strand
GGCGGAAAATGTTAAAATTTATTAAAAATAGAATTTGTGCTTCCTGATCTTTCTGCTTGCTTCCAATTCAATTTCCTGCAAATCAGATCAAACTGTCTTTTCAGAAATGAATTATCAGGCTCAATATACCAGATATTGGCTGACGAAAGATGTCACAGGAATTTCTGCTTCACACTCCCTGGTGCAGGGTTTTGATCGCGATAAAGCCACATTTAACCTATTGAAGGAAAGAATGATGCAAGCCGGGTTTTCAAATTATATAAATGATAAAATCTGACAAATATTAATCCTCAAAACACCGTAAGGTGAAATGTGTTATCGCCTGTAGTGTTTTAGCAGGAGCCTCGATAAAGCCCATATGGCCGACATCTTCGAGCAAAAGAGTTTCGCCGTGTAAAGGAACCATAGCCTGTTCAATAAGCTGGCTGTAAGGCATGCGGCTATCCTGCCTGCCGATAATAAAAAACACCGGAAGTTCTGTTTTTGACAGAAATGGCATTTGATCCTGTCGGTCGCGCATACCCGAAAGGGCTGCAATTATTGCTTCAGGGCTCATTAAACCTGCACTTTCCTGCAGGTTTTTAATAGCCTGAGTGTATTTTTCGACATGTTTCTGGTCGAACAAATCGGGAATAAATTGCTGGATAAACTTACCCCGGTTTTGCTCCACAATAGCGATGGTGCGTTGTCGGTTAATTTTTGTCTCTTCGCTGTCGGCACCGGCATGCGAATGAAAAAGAACCAATCCTTTCAGCTTTTTTTCGTTTTCCAACGCAAATTGCAAGGCCACATAACCGCCCATCGAATGGCCGACAACAACGGCTTGTGAAATATTTTCAGCGTTCAATACTTCTTTTACAATCTCTGCCATGAGAGGCATGCCGTGGGTTTCGGCGGCCAAACCACTTTTGCCATGCCCCAACAAGTCAATGGCCACAACTGTAAAATCTTTTTGAAGAGTTTCGGTAAAATTATCCCAAATGGCTTTCGATTCGAGAAATCCATGGAGAAAAACCAATGCATGTCCGCTACCGCAAATAGAGTAACTTATATTCGTATTCTGAAATTGAATTGTTTTTTCCATTTTTTTAACGGTTTGCAGAAAGCAAATTAACGCTTGTAGCGAGGAGAGACTGCAAAGATACAACCCCTCCTAATAGAGTGTCAGACACCCTTCGGGTGTGCAGACACTCAAGACACCCTTCGGGTGTGCAGACACTACAGCATTTTATCCGCCATGGTTGCTTCTACTTCGGCAACTGTTTTCGGAATGGGTTTACCCAGAACGCGCTGTCCATCGGCGGTTACAAGTATATCGTCTTCAATCCGGATTCCTCCAAAGGTGCGGTATTCTTCAATTTTATCATAATTCAGGAATTCCGCATATTTCTTCTCGGCTTTCCACATATCAATCAGTTCGGGGATGAAATAGATGCCGGGTTCGTTGGTAAGCACAAAACCGGGCTGCAAACGGCGGCCCAGCCTAAGGTAAGCCGTTCCGAACTGTTTGCTGGGTTGTATTTCGCTGTCATACCCAACATGTATCTGTCCAAGTCCTTCCATATCGTGAACATCCATTCCCAGCATATGGCCCAGCCCGTGAGGGAAAAATAAGGCGTGAGCTCCTGCTGCAACGGCTTCTTTCACATCACCTTTCATTAATCCCAGGTCCTTTAAACCCGATGCAATGGTTTCGGCTGCAACCATATGGCAGTCGCGGTAAAAGGATCCTGGTTTTGTTGCAGCAATCGAATTGAGGTTCGCGTTGAGAACAATTTCATAGATTTCGCGCTGGCGTTGGCTGAATTTTCCTCCCACAGGAACTGTGCGTGTAATATCACTGGCATAATTGAGTGCTGTTTCGGTCCCGGCATCCATGACAAGCATTCGCCCTTCCTGCAATACATTTTCATGATGGTGGTTATGAAGGATTTGCCCGTTCATACTCAGGATGATGGGGAACGAAACCGGTCGGCCGTGTGCAATAGAAATCCCTTCCATGGCACCAACGATTTCCTGTTCTTTACGCCCTGGATGTGCCATGCGCATTCCGGTTGTGAACATTTTCCAGGCAGTATCTATGGCTTTTTCAATTTCAGCCACTTCAATATCCGCCTTTATTGAGCGGAGTTTCACAATGGCTTCGATTAATGGAAGTGATGCATAATCGCGGATACGCGCCGGGTTAAGACCGAGTAATGTGCAAATCTGCAAGGTAGTTTCGGCCCGGTAAGTTGGCGCAAAATGGATTGGACGGCGTTTCTGAATGGCGTTATTAATGAAAACTGTCAATTCGCTGAGAGCAGCCGTATTTTTTATGCCAACTCTTACAGCCAGGTCAGTTACTTTAGGCTGGGGACCCATCCAGATAATATCATCGATTTCGAAGTCGCTGCCAAAAATATAATCGATGTCGTTATCAATATCGATAATGCCTACAAAATCAGGGTTTTCGAGCCCGAAGAAATAGGAGAAATTGCTATCCTGCCTGAAAGTATAAGTATTGGCGGAATAGTTATAGGCTGCTTCGGTATTGCCGGGTAAAAGGACAATTCCCGAAGGCATCAGTTTGCGTAAAGCGTTACGTCTTTCGGTATAAACCTGAGCATTAAACATGGTTATTGTTTTTAATTATTTGATGCAAATATAGGGTTTTGGTGTAACTGAGAACAAAAGATAATGTGCATGAATGATAAAAATTGAGTTAAATTTGTTACTCCAAATCCAGAGAAATGAAAAAGATAATTTTTTTTACCGGCCTTATCCTGTTATTATCAATTGGGGCATTGGCCCAGTCAGCTGCCGAATGGAACAAACAGGGAGTAGCTCACGCCAATAAATACGAATACAAGCAGGCTTACGAATGCTTTACGAAGGCAATTGAGCTTAAAGCTGATTTTGCCGAAGCCTATTACAACCGCGCAACAGTTTGGTTCGAATTGCCGGCAAATGCTTTCCCGAATAGGGATGGTTGCGATGACCTGAAAAAAGCTAAATCGCTTGGCTTTAAGGTGAAGGACGATGTGCTGAAGAAGTTTGGGTGTCTCTAAGAGATATGAGTTAAGAGACATGAGTTATGAGATATGAGTTTTGATCTTCGACCTTCGACCTTCGACTTTCGACTTTCGACCTTTGACCTTCGACTTTTGACCTCTGACCTTCGACTTTTGGCATCCCACATCCGACATCCGACATCCGACATCAAACATCCCACATCGCAACTCCTATCTCCTCATTAATTCTTCAATCTCATCCGGTTCAATCGGAATTGCGGCCATCAGGTTTACCGGTACTTCGGCGACCATGATATCATTTTCGAGGCGGATTCCAATTCCTTCTTCGGGGATATAAATAGCAGGTTCGCAAGTCATTACCATTCCTTTTTCGAACTTTGTTTGCCTTGTGCCTACATCGTGAACATCCAGACCCATAAAATGGCCTGTGCCATGCATATAATATTTAAAAAACGCGGGCGAATCAGCAGCTTGATTTTTCACATCGTCCTCACTTATCAATCCCAGGCCGATAAGTTCTTTTTCCATCAGTTTACAGGCTTCGGCATGCCATGCATCGATGGTAGTTCCGGGTTTCAATATGGCGGTAGCAGCTTTCAGCACACGTAGCACAGCATCATAAACCTGGCGCTGGCGTGTCGAAAATTTTCCGTTAACCGGGATGGTGCGTGTCATATCAGCCGCGTAATTCCCGTATTCGGCTCCCACATCCATCAGCAATAAATCGCCATCGTTACAATTGTTGAAATTCGTGTTGTAATGAAGGATACACGCATTTGCCCCCGAGGCTATAATGGGCGGGTAAGCATGTCCCTGGCTGCCTTTGCGGATAAACTCGTGCGAAAATTCGGCTTCCACTTCATATTCCTTTATGCCAGGTTTGACAAATTTCAGAACCCGGCGCAGTCCTTCGTTGGTGAGGTCGCAGGCTTTTTGTATCTGCATAATTTCTTCCGGTTCTTTTACCAGGCGCAGATCGGTGACTATAGGTGCTAACCGCTCATATGAGTGAACAGGGAAATCCTGGCGCATCTTTAAAGCAAACCTGTTATCGCGCAAGGGAACATCG
>CAIXAQ010000208.1 GCA_903917425.1 uncultured Bacteroidales bacterium | reverse complement strand
CACGACAGAAAGAATCTCGGCCTCCACCTGAATTGTTTTTTCCTGTATTGCCAATCCATCGGCAAGCACTTTTTCGACAAAAGTTTTATCATGCAGCCCCGATGCATTTATTTTGACATTTAAAAATGCCCCTAAAACAGCTGAACGTGCTGCCAGGGCTCCGACTCCTGCATCCGTAACCGAATTTGGATTACCTGTTTCGGCCATGGCCCTGATAATTTCCATGCAGTCGAAGGAGCGTTGCATTACCCTGAAAGGCACCTCGATGGCAAATCGTGTTGCCTCCTGAATGGCAGCAGTTCGTGCAATTTTCTCAGCTTCATTTCCTTTTGGCAGGCCGAAAGCATCCATGATCAGGTTAAAAGCACGGGTATCTTCGTCGACCAGCATAAGCAATTCATCTTTAAGCGACTGCCCTTTTTCGGCCCAATTGCTGAACTCTTCCCATCTCTCGTCCCAACCCTGTTTGTGCGACGACAGATTGGCAACCATGGTAGCCAGGGAGATTCCAAATGCCCCCATCGTGGCAGCAATTGAACCTCCGCCCGGAGCTGGCGACTCTGAAGCTGTTTCGTTAGCAAATCCTTCAACCGTCAAACTCACCAGTTTCGAATCATTTTCATTTGCCAACATGTATTCGATGATCTTCTCCTGCGGATTGAAAGGTTTCAGGTCGTCGAGCCCTAATGATTTTACGGCAATTTTTACGAGTTCTTCTTCCGAAATTCCAACCGAACGCTGTTGCTTACGAAGGAAATATTTCCCTGCATCCGTCATCGCTTTCAGGGGCATCAAGCCTACCAGTTCCGAACCGGTAACGCGCATTCCTCGCTCCTGGGCCTTAAGGCATGCTTCTTCAAAAGCCACATGTACAGGTGTAATCCCAATGTTTGTCAGGTTTATCGAAACCTGCGCAACTCCATACTCTTCAATGAACCAGCCTATTGCTTTGCAAGCTTTAAGGCTGCCGGGCTTAAAAACAGGTTCACCCGAAGCATCTTTAACAATTTTTCCGGTCACAGGATTTCCTTCACGAACAGGGCGTCCTTTCTCCCTGATATCGAAGGCAACCGCATTGGCCCTGCGGACAGAAGTGGTGTTCAGATTAACATTATAAGCAACCAGGAAATCGCGCGCTCCCACTGCTGTAGCACCCGTCAGGGCAACCTTTTCATTAAATTCAGCCGGGCCAAAATCGGGTTTCCAATGTGGATCATTCAGTTTTTTCGGCAAGCCTTCATATTCGCCCGAGCGGTTGCTGGCCAGGTTGCGCCGCTCTGCGGTAAAAGCAGCATTTTCGTAACAGTAAACCGGTATCTGAAGCTCTATTCCTATGCGTTCGGCCAATTTTCGTGCATATACAACCACTTCATCCATGGTTATTCCGGCAATGGGAATCAGCGGGCAAACATCGGTGGCTCCAAAACGCGGATGTTCCCCTTTGTGAGTTCGCATATCAATTATCTCGGAAGCTTTTTTAACTGCCTGAAAAGCAGCTTCAATCACCTCATCGGGGGTGCCCACAAAAGTAACAACGGTGCGGTTGGTCGCTTTCCCGGGATCAACATCCAGCAAACGAACCCCATCAACCGACTCAATCCGGTCAGTGATCTGTTTGATAATTGCCATATTACAGCCTTCGCTAAAATTGGGGACGCATTCGATGAGTTGCTTCATATAATTTTGTATTTCAATGTTTTAACACTATTACTAACCCGAAAAGATGCGCAAAATTAACAAATATGTAGTGAAGGAAGTCATTTGGGAAATATTTAAATTTTTGCAACTATGCACGCTGATCAGGATTTACTTTTTTTAAGAGTACTTAGAGTGCCTAAAATGCCTAAAGTGCCTAAAATTGTCAGCAATCCCTCGAATGGAAGCCTATAGGTTATTATAAGAAAGTGCTGAATGGTTCGTAAAACTTCTATTTGATGCAAAATCCGGAGAAGGCCCTTGTTACCACAAATATTTTTTAAAGTTTAGGAAGCACTTTAGGCACTTTAGGCACTTTAAGTAATTTAGGCACTTTTCACTTTAACCACTGCACAATTGCAATTTTTCTTGTTCACCATAAGGAAAATTTAATTCCAGTAGTTGTGGTTTTTTGGAACAGTAAAATATTGGTAGAATATGCTAATTTTGAACTTCTAATATTCATATGATGCTTATAGAAATTGCAGTGTTCAATCTTGAATCAGCCATAGCCGCTTTTAATGCCGGTGCTCACAGGATTGAGTTGTGTTCCGCTCCTGCCGCTGGCGGATTGACACCTTCGGCAGCAACCATGAGACTTGCCCGAAAGTATGTCAAAATTCCGATTCATGTGATGATCCGCCCACGAGAAGGTGATTTCTGCTATTCGGAAAAAGAATTCGAAACCATGCTGTTAGACATAGCTGCAGCCAAAAGTGTTGGTATGCAGGGTGTTGTTGCCGGAATTCTGAATCCTGACGGCAGTGTGGACGAGAAACGTACAGCCATGCTTGTGGATGCTGCCGCACCCATGAATGTAACGTTTCACCGGGCTTTCGATATGACAAACAATCAGGACGTTGCACTGGAAGCCATTATTTATGCCGGCTGTGCCCGGATTCTGACTTCCGGCGGACAACAAACTGCATCACTCGGAATTGAAAAACTGGCTGATCTGATTAAGAAGGCAGGTAACCGCATTTCAATTATGCCGGGAAGTGGAGTCAACCTCGATAACATCACAAATATGGCAGAACGGACCGGCGCGAAAGAGATACATTTATCGGCCCGTTCCTTCATTCCCGGCAAAATGGAATTCAAACAACTCATAGTGACAATGGGCAGAACAGCTACCATCCCTGATTATGAACTGCAAGTGCCTGATGAAAAAACGATAAAGGAAATTCTGGAATTATTTGCCTGAAAATTCCAACCGATGTTTCATTCCGTGTAGCAATTCATTAAAAAACGACATTTTTGCCACAGATTACGCAAATTAACACCGATATTAAACTATTTCCGGTAGTTTACATATTAAGACTGACCAAATTGAATTTTCGCTAATCTGTGAAACCAGCGAAATCTGTAGCCGGGTCTTGTTCGTTAGCATTTTGCACCGGCTTAAAAGTTACCATTCATCTAATAATCGCTAAGAATCAATGATACTTCCCATTTTTTATATTCTTTTTTCACTTGTCTTATTGTATTTCGGAACCTCGTGGCTTGTAAAAGGGAGTTCCTCATTGGCACTCAAAGCTGGCGTTTCGCCTCTTGTTGCCGGGTTAACTGTTGTTGCTTTCGGAAGCAGTTCGCCAGGGCTTTTTGTCAGTGTTTCTTCCGCTTTGGCCGGACATGGAAATATTGCCATAGGCAATGTATTAGGTAGCAACGTATTTAATATCTGCTTTATACTCGGAATTTCCGCCTTGGTTTCGCCTCTGAAAATCAAAATGCAGATACTGAAAACAGGGATTCCTGTACTGATCATTTCAGCCCTTGGTTTCATGTTTCTTTTTGCTGACAGGCTGATAAGCCGCACCGAAGGATTTGTATTACTTGGAGGAATTGTTTTATACACATTCCTGAATATTTACCTGGCCCGCCGCGAGAAAAGCAACGAAGTGCCTGGCGAATTCCGTGAATCAAAAGTATCTTACAACACGAAATGGTATTGGTCGGGAATCATGATTTTGGCAGGAATCGGATTATTGATTGCCGGCTCGGAATTCCTGACTCAAGGTGCTACTGCAATTGCCCGCATGATGGGTGTTGGCGATACCATTATAGGAATTACCATTATTGCTGCCGGAACGAGTGTGCCTTTACTGGCCACTTCGGTCATTTCAGCAATTCGGAAAGAGTACGACTTAGCCGTAGGAATCGTTTTAAGTTCCAGTATTTTTAACCTGCTGGGTGTTGTTGGAGTTTCTGCGATCGTAAAACCATTATCAGCCATTGCTGTCAGCAATATCGATTTGTATGTAATGCTTGGGGTTACGTTGTTTCTGCTGCCTTTTTTCAAAAAAAAATATGTACTCAAACGTGATGAAGGTATCTTTATGATTATTCTTTACCTTATGTATTTGTATTATTTGTGGCCCAAATAGCACATCCATTTATGCTTATTAAATATTTTGAAGTTTATTTTGTACTTAAGGATTATTAAGTATTTTTGCGAAAATTTCCATTTTATGTCAACTAACAGATTAAGTTTAACCTT